>CAVGKO010000022.1:0-14035 GCA_963629885.1 Anaerobutyricum sp. | reverse complement strand
AGCCACCGATATACCACGTTGCTTCTCTATCTCCATCCAGTCGGAGGTGGCTGTCTTCTTTATCTTGTTCGACTTCACGGCGCCGGCCACGTGGATAGCTCCACCAAACAGCAGCAGCTTTTCCGTCAGCGTAGTCTTACCGGCATCCGGGTGACTCACAATGGCAAAGGTTCTTCTCTTCTTTATCTCTTCTGAATATTGGCTCATATCTGTTCGTTTCGTTTATTTCTCCATTCTCTCCATGCAACCCTTGAGGCTCTCTTCCCAATGGGGGATGGTGACGTTGTAGGTAGTCTTGAATTTCTTTTTGTTCAATACGCTGAAGTGTGGGCGCGCTGCCTTGGTGGGATAGTCTTTTGTCTCGATTGGACGGATGTGACAATGCAGATTGGCAAGCTGAAGGATTTTCACTGCAAAGTCGTACCAGCTGCATACTCCTTCGTTCGAGAAGTGGTAGATGCCCGGCACGAAAGTCCCTTGGATGTCGGCTTCCACAACCCTCAGCATGGCTTTAGCCAAGTCTCCGGCATAGGTGGGCGCTCCCACTTGGTCGAACACGAAGCCCAGCTCATCACGTTCCTTGCCCAAGCGGAGCACTGTCTTCACGAAGTTGTTGCCCCACTCGGAGTAGAGCCATGCCGTGCGGAGGATAACAGCGTCGGGGCATACCTCCATCAGCAGCCTTTCGCCTGCCAGCTTGGTGCGTCCGTAGGCAGACAGAGGATTGGTCTCGTCGGTCTCCACGTAGGGGCGATGGCCTGTCCCGTCGAACACATAGTCGGTGGAGATATGTATCATCTTAGCCCCCGCCTCATGAGCTGCCTTGCCAAGCACGCCCACGGCAAAGGAGTTGATGTGGCTACACATTGCCTCGTCGTCTTCGGCCTTCTCCACTGCCGTATATGCGGCGCAGTTGAGCACGTAGTTCACCCCGCCGTCCACCATCATGCGGCGCACAGCCTCGGGGTCTGTGATATCGAGCGTATCTACATCCGTGAAAATAAACTTGTGTTCCGGGTGGCTCTCTGCCAATAGGCGCAAGGCACAGCCCAACTGCCCGTTTGCGCCGGTGACCAAAACTGTCTTCATATTGTCAATCTTCTAATTTCAATTCTCCGTTCATGTCCTCGCGATACTTCTCGGCAAGCATTGCCAGGAAGGAGCTTATCTGCCGTATGGCTTCCATGGTCTCATCGCTCACCGTCTTGCCTTGCATGCGAAGGATAAGATAGCCGTAGACGGCATTGAAGCATGTCTCTATCTCCGGCAGGTCTTCGTCTCCCGACTTGGCCCTTAGTTGTACGATGTAGGGGAGTGTCTTGTAGTATGCTGCCCCGTAGACCATCTCTTTGGGCGACTTCAGCAGCCTGAGGTGAAGGTCAACGAGGGCAATGATTACGTTTTTGTTGAGTTGGATATGTCCCTTCTCGGTAACCCCCTCGCTGCGCATCATATCTATCAGTTCTTCATACCAACGGGTGATTTCTTCTTTCACATCCTCGGGTTGGTCGTAATGGGCAATCACGGTCTTTTTGATTTCCTCAATGTCGAGCCGGTTGGCACGTATCAAATCCTCCACCTGCCACATATAGAGCAGATACTCGGCTATGTTTTCTTTCCTTTTCTTTCTCGCTACAATCATGGCGGCAAAGATACATTAAATCGAAGACTCCGCCTTCCGATGGATTAGGGGAAATAGGCTTACCTTTGCCCCCGATAAAAACCTGAAGGAAGAGATGAAGATAGAGACTATTGATACGGGATATTTCCATGCCGACGGCGGCGCTATGTTTGGTGCAACGCCCAAGGTGGCATGGAGCCGGCGCTATCCGTCGGACGAAGCCAACACCTGCGTATTGGCAATGCGGAGCCTGCTTGTTACGGATATCCCCGGGAGGGTTATCGTTGTTGACTGTGGGGCGGGGGATAAGCATCTTGGGCAGCTGTCCTACTATCGTTTCTTCGACATGAAGGACCTCGGCGAGGAGCTAAAGAAGCGGGGCATCATGCCCGAGCAGGTCACCGACGTGGTGCTTACCCACCTGCACTTCGACCACTGCGGCTACGTTACCCTTCGTGACGCGGCGGCGGGTAACCTCCGCATGGCTTTCCCTTCTGCCACCCATTGGGTCAGTCGCCCGCAGTGGGAAAACTTCCTCCATCCTGGTGCCCTTGAGAAGGACTCATACTTCATGGAAGACATGCAGATGGTTGCCGACCTTGGGCTGTTGCGCCTCATTGGTGAGGACACGGAGCTTTGCCCGGGCGTTGAGCTGAGGCTGTTCGACGGACATACGCCGGGGCAGATTGTCCCTTATTTCCATACGCCGGGCCATAGCCTTGTCTTTGCCGGCGACGTTATCCCTCTTGCGGCAAGCGTCTCGCCACTGTGGATTTCGGCATACGACACTTATCCCGTCTCCTCCTATAGCGAGAAGATGCGTTTGCTTGATGAAGCCGCCAGTAAGGAGCAGACCATTGTATACTGCCACGATGCCTACACCACCTCATCCAAAGTGAAGAAGGTAAACGACTTTTTCGTCGCCTCCCGCCCCGGAGCATCGGAAGGCTGACCCTCCTCTTCCTTTTTTCTGCTCTAACGGGTAGATGTAATGATAATTTGCAAGGCATTTGCTATATACTCTGCCATTTTGCAAACAAAACAGCCTTATCGTTGTTGTTTTGCCATTAATCGTTACCTTTGTGGCAAGATATTCATAAAAGAAGAGACTAACGTATGAGTTATTTGATAAAACCCGCAGGGTATAAGGCATTGCTCAATCTGTCGCAGACGGAGATGGGGATTAAGATGATTAAGGAGTTCTTTCAGCAGAACCTTTCGTCGGAGTTGCGCCTGCGCCGTGTCACTGCCCCGCTGTTCGTCCTCAAAGGGATGGGAATAAATGATGATTTGAACGGAGTTGAAAGGGCTGTTACCTTCCCCATCAAAGACTTGGGCGACGCCAAGGCGGAGATAGTACACTCCTTGGCAAAGTGGAAGCGCCTCACCTTGGCGGACTATCATATTGAAGAGGGCTATGGCATATATACGGATATGAATGCCATCCGCTCGGATGAGGAGTTGGGCAATATGCACTCTTTGTATGTCGACCAATGGGACTGGGAACGGGTTATGAGTCCCGAGGAACGCAATGTGGAATATCTCAAGGAGGTTGTCAGGCGAATATATGCCGCCATGTTGCGCACTGAATATATGGTATACGAAATGTTTTCGCAGATACGGCCGGTGCTCCCCCGCAATATCCATTTCATACATTCCGAAGAACTGTTGCAGAAGTATCCCACACTTTCGTCCAAGGAACGTGAGGATGCCATCACGAGAGAATATGGCGCTGTGTTTATCATAGGCATAGGTGGAAGGTTGAGCAGTGGAGAGCCTCACGACGGACGTGCCCCGGACTACGACGACTGGTCCACCGTGGCAGAAGACGGACGTATGGGTCTGAACGGCGACCTGATGGTTTGGGACAGCGTATTGAACCACTCCCTTGAGCTTTCGTCGATGGGTATCCGTGTGAATAAGGAAGCCTTGGAGCGTCAGCTGAAAATCTCCCATGCAGAGGAGAGGAAGAATCTCTACTTCCATAAGCGCCTGCTTGGCGGCGAGCTGCCGCAGAGCATTGGCGGAGGAATAGGGCAGAGCCGCCTTTGTATGTTCTATCTGCGCAAAGCCCATATCGGCGAGATTCAAGCCAGCATTTGGCCCGAAGAGATGCGCCGCGAGGCCCGCGAAGCAGGTATGAATCTGATATAACAACAATATTGGACGCAATGGACGTAAAAATTGAACAAAGCTGGAAGGAACGGCTCGCCCCCGAATTCGAGAAAGATTACTTCAAGGAGCTGGTAGGCTTCGTGAAGCAGGAGTATGCCGTGGGTACAGTCTATCCTCCCGGACCATACATCTTCAATGCTTTTGCCCATTGTCCGTTCAACAAGGTGAAGGTGGTAATCCTTGGGCAAGACCCATACCACGAGCCGGGGCAGGCACACGGGTTGTGCTTCTCGGTGCAAGACGGCACACCCTATCCGCCGTCACTTGTCAATATCTTCAAGGAGATAGAGAACGACATTGGCAAGCCCATGCCCACGAGCGGCAATCTGTTGCGTTGGGCAGACCAAGGCGTGCTTCTTCTCAATGCCACACTGACTGTGCGTGCACATCAGGCAGGGTCGCACCAAAACCGCGGATGGGAAACGTTTACCGACGCGGTGATACAAACACTCGCTAAGGAACGCAGCCATATTGTCTATATCCTTTGGGGCTCGTATGCTCAGCGCAAGGGGGCTGTCATCGACGGCTCGCGCAACCTTATACTCAAGTCGGCGCACCCTTCGCCTCTCTCCGCCTACCGTGGTTTCTTTGGTAGCAAACCCTTCAGCCAAGCCAACGCCTACCTCACCTCCACCGGCCAAGAGCCCATAGAGTGGTAAATACGAAACAAAGACATTGAGATGAGCAGGATAGCGGAAGAACAGCAGGTCGTGGAGCAGATGATACGGCTGTATTGCAGGCGAAAGGAGGGGAACAAGGAATTGTGCCCTTCGTGCACGGAGCTGCTGCAATACGCCAATGCACGACTCGGGCATTGCAAGTTTGGCGAGAACAAGACCACTTGCAAGAAATGTCCCATCCATTGCTATCGCCCCGAGATGAGGAAACGTATAAGCGAAGTGATGCGTTGGGCAGGTCCGAGAATGATATTCTATCATCCCGTTGCCGCCATCAAACATCTAATCCGAGAGCTATAATCCGGCTTAATACCAGCTTTGTCCTTCGCGGGTACTGCTGCTTTGGTTATACTTCAGGTCTTTCAAGAGCGAAGAACTTACCGCCACGGAGAATGTGTACGATTTGTAAGGCCCAACGGGAACGAAGCTGGCGGACATGCGGAAGCAATGCAGGTTACGCGTCACGTTGCAGGTCATAAACGATATTTTGTTGTTGTCGAAGTCGTAGGTTGCGTTGAAGTTGAAACTCCAGTTCTTTGTTGGTTGAAGGCTTCCGTTGAAGCTCAGGGCATGCGTCAGCTTATACTTATACTCCAGTTTGTTGGGGTCGAAGTCGCCATAGCGTAGCTGCAAGCTGTAGTTAAACGAGAGGCTCCATGGCACATTCGTAATCATATAGCCGTCGGCATCATATTCGCCTATGCTTTTCTTCTTGCCGCCGCGCAAGCGTCCGCCCTCGGTTTTGCCTTCACCCTCCGTGCCTTCTTCATTCATTCCCTCGGGGTTCATGCCATCGGTATCTTCCTCCCCGGTCTTGGGCGTCTCGCCGTCTTTATCTTTGCCAAACCACTTCTTGAAGGTCTCGTTGCTGAAGGTATACGAGAAGCTTGTACCCGTTGAGCGCAGACGCCCGAAGCCTTTGCCTGCCTGCAAGCGTGTGATATTGCGCCTCACCGCATTCCCGTTCTTGTCCACGCCGTAGGTATACGTATCAAACTGTCCGTTTAGGTTCAACGTATAGCTCTTGGATAGCTTCAAGCGCAGTCCGGCAGATAGGTCGCTCCACTTGAAGGAGTCTGCCACCATATTATAGCTTATCCCCAGCGAGAGTTTGTCAATCAAGCTGATTTTGCGGAAGCCGGTGCTGTCCTTGTCCGACTTGACCTTCATCTCCACGTTGTTGTTTATCGAGAAGTTCAAGCTACCCTGCTTCCCGCTTGGGATGGTACCGTTGTGGGCAAAGGGCGAATACACATAGTCGACCGTATTGCCGTTGGCGTCGATATAACGATAATTGTCGTAGAAGCCGAAGATGCTGCTGCCAAAGTCGGGCGCGGCGCTGAGGCTCACGGAGGGCTCAAGGCGGTGACGAATCATCTGCACCTTGTCGCCCAAGAAGGGCAGAGGCTTGAAGAAGCCATACAAAGTGGTGGATGCCGATATGGATGCGTTGTAGTTGTAGATGCGGTAGAACCCGTAGGTGGTATCGCGGTTGACTATCATATTCTGCACCGGGTCGAATTCCTTGGTGATTTTGCTGGTATACCAACTCTCCTTGTAGTTGAACGACGGGGTGATGTTGATGTATTTGAATGCCGTGAACGTGGCGTTTATGGGGATGCTGTGCTCCATGGAGTTGTTCCAGTCCTTGATGAGGTTCGACTTCAGCAGCTGGTTCTCTTTCGTGGATATGCTGTTGCGGAAATATCCGGAATAGCTCATCGAAATCTTCTCGTACCAACGCTCCTTGCCCACGGGGTTCTTCCTCTTGAAGGGGTATATACGGCTCATGGTGATGGAGAGGTTGGGCAATGTCACCGAAATCATGGAGTCTCTCGACGACTGGTTTACGTTCATGGTTGCCGAAAGGGTCAGCGGGCTGTTAGGGAAGCGCTGGGTGATATTGATGCTCGAACCCTTGGTGTTGCTTGTTGTGTTCGGGTTGTAGATACCCATGGCGCTGTTACGGTCGAAGCTCGAGGTCTGGAAGTTTACGCTTGCCGAGAACGTTCTGTAGGGGTTGGCCTTGGCATCCTGAGTGTGCGTCCAGTTTATCCTGAAGTCCTTCGTCAGGCTATAGTCCGACAAACCCTTGTCGCCAAGTTTGCTCACCTGATAAGCCAGGTTGAAATTACCGGAGAACTTGTATCTCTTTCGGTAAGTGGACTGCGCCTGGAGCCCCCACGAGCCCTTCGTGTATATCTCTCCCGTCAATGACAAATCGATATAATCGTTTATCGCGAAGTAATAGCCGCCGTCCCTTAGTCCGAATCCGCGCTGCGAATCGTCTTGGTATGTTGGCATAATCACACCGGAAGAATAGGTGTCGGTGAACGGGAAGAAGCAGAACGGCAAGCCGAGCGGATACAACGGCACGTCCTCTACAACAAGATACACCGGACCGGTCACAATACTCTTCTGCGGACGAACCTTCGCCTTGGTCATTTGGATATAGAAGTGGGGATGCTCGTGCTCGTCGCAGGTGGTGTACTTGCCGCCTGCCATGTTGAGCACATCGTTGTCCATCTTCTTGGTGCGTCCGGCGGTGACAAAGCCTTCGCCCTGCTGGGTGATAACATCCGTGATATATCCCTTCTTGGAGCGGAAGTTATATTGCATCGTCTTCGATTCGTATTCTTGGTCGCCGTCCTTGAACAACGGATAACCAAACTCATCACCAATGGAGTCGCGACCAAACCGGGCATACACCAAGCTGCTGTCGAGGTTCATCTCGATGTTCTCTGCCTGCAGCTCTATTTGTTGGTATTGCACGTTGCTTTCGCCATAGAGAAATGCCTTGTTGCCGGCGGTTATCACCATCGAGTCCATTGCCTGATAAGCCACCGGAGACTCCAGCCCCATCTGCTTCGACCGGGTTGAGTCAGAAGAGAGCGCAAGAGAGTCTGAGGAGGCCGTCGCTATTGTATCCTGCTGAGCGGGCAACGTAGTCTGGCGCGGTGCAAGCCGCTCCTGCGAATACATCATCAAAGCTCCGGTGAGGAAATAGAATAGGATAAATAAGCGTTTGTGTCTCATCAATTCCGTGGACTGTTGGCCGTTGAACCGTTACAACGCACAAATGTATAACAAATTAGTCAGCCTCATTTTGATTGGTCCCCTAAAAAGAGTTTACACCAATCCTCAAAGCGATTGTAGGATTCTTCCCCGTATCTCGAGAGGCTTCGCTTGATTTTCTCAATGGGCTTTTCCTTATCAAGCATTGTCTTGCTATAGAACTTATCGGCAAAGCAGATGAGCTGTTCTTCCAGGGTCACGGGCACAAACGTGCGCGGCGGCAGTGGCAGGTGCTCCTTGGCAATCATCTCCGGCGTTATGCCCGTCCCGGTATGACGTTCGCAAACAAGTGCGTGGCGGGGAAAGCCTTCCTTGCGCATAAGGTCGGCGCCAAGGTATCCGTGGCATACATATTCGGCATCTCCCGTGCAGCCAATCTCAGGCGCGTTGCAAAGAAAGATACCAATGTCGTGAAGCATGGCAGCCTCTTCAATGAAAGGGATATCGAGGTTCATTTCCGGATGCATACGTGCGATGTTCAAAGCCCTCCGGGTTACACTCCGGCTATGGGTCACCAAAATGCGGTAGGCCTCCGACCCTTCGGTGTAATATTTTGATATGATATCGATAGGATTCATCAAACTGTTGTTTTAATCAGACTGCGAAGATGCCATTTATTTGCTACTTTTGCAAGCATCAAACACTTGGATAGGGTTTATGGAGACAGTTCGCGCTCTTATGCTTTGGCTTATCGGCATGCTGGTTGCCGCCGCTTCGCAGACGGTGGTGGCTCAGGGCACGTTGGTTTTGGGTGCTGAACGTGTGGATACTATAGAGGGCTTGCTGAAAGATAAACAGATTGGTTTGGTGGTCAACCAAACGTCCATCCTCGAAAAAGAACAGAAGCACCTGCTCGACGTGCTTGTGGAGCGGGGCTTTAAGGTGAAGAAGGTGTTTGCCCCCGAGCATGGCTTCCGCGGTACAGTGGATGCGGGAGAGGCTGTTAAGGACAGCCGTGACCAAAAGACCGGCATACCTATCGTTTCCATCTACGGGAAAAACAAGAAGCCCTCTGCCGAACAGCTGAGGGGTTTGGATGTCATTGTCTTCGATATTCAAGACGTGGGTGCACGGTTTTATACCTACATAAGTACGATGCATTATGTGATGGAGGCTTGCGCCGAGAACAACGTTGAGTTTGTTGTGCTCGACCGCCCCAACCCCAACGACTTTGTGGATGGCCCGATGCGTAAGGAAGGCTTCGAGTCGTTTGTCGGCATCGACCCTATTCCCCTCTTGCATGGCCTCACGGTGGGTGAGCTGGCACGCATGATTAATGGTGAGGGCTGGCTCAAAAGCTCCCCTGACAGTTGCCGCCTGCATGTAGTAAAGATGGAAAACTGGCGGCATGGCGACCCTTATTGGTTGCCGGTAAAGCCCTCGCCCAATCTCCCTAACGACCAAGCCATACGTCTCTACCCATCATTATGCTTCTTTGAGGCAACGAATATCAGCGTTGGGCGCGGCACGTATTTCCCGTTTCAGATGATAGGATTCCCGGACCGCAGGTATGGCGACTTCACCTTCACGCCCGTTTCTTTGCCGGGGTTCGACGCCAATCCCTTGCAGAAAGACAAGGAATGCTATGGCGTGGACCTTCGGGAATATCCTTTCGAGGGCGGACTGACCCTGCGTTTCTTCCTTGACTTCTACAACAAGTCGGGCGAGGGGAAGGCCTTCTTCTTCTCCCGTCCGCATTGGTTCGACTTGCTTGCCGGGAGCAAGGAGTTGCGCTTTCAGATTGTTCGCGGCCTTACGGAAGACGAAATCCGTGCTACCTGGAAGCCCGATTTGGACAACTACAAGAAGCTGCGGGAGAAGTATCTCTTGTATCCCGACTATCCGAAAGAGACCCTCAAGCACTAAGAAGGACCGTCGCGCCGGCTCCGATGTCGCGTTTTTCTCTATATTTGCCGGCAAACAAATGAGTAATGAAGAAATCCTCCGTCATATCCGTTTTGATTTTGCTGTTAATAATCGGGTTCTCTTGCAAGAACCCTCCGAAGCAAACCCTGCCAACGACGGATATCGAGCAAATCGACAGCCTTCAGCACACCTACCAATACGATATCTGCATAGACAGCCTGGACATTGAGGAATATCAGATGAAAAGCGGAGACAATCCGGCTGCCATCTTCTCCTCTTTGGGGTTCTCGCCGGCAATGGCGGACAGTATCAGCCGTGCTGCTGCACACATTCTTGATGCCACCAAACTCCAGGCGGGGAGGCACTACTATACCTTCAGCACTCAAGACAGCACTGCCCAAATCCGCTATATCGCCTTTGCCAAGACGCAGACCGATTATGCCGTGATTGACCTTACGGGCGACACGCTGTATGCCTACGGGTTCAACAAGCCGATAACCCTCCGCCGGCAATATGTGGAGGGCACTATAAATGCCTCGCTATGGAATGTGTTGCTCTCGAAGGGCGTTGACCCGCAGCTCGCCATCCGCATTGCCGATGTGTTTGCATGGCAAATAGACTTCTATGACGTTAAGGAAGGAGATTCTTTCCGGGTGCTCTACGATATTGCCTATATCGACGACACCACGGTGCTCGAGATAAACCGCATACAAGGTGCCGTGTTCACCCATCGGGGCAAAGAGTTTACTGCTATCCCCTTCACTCAGGATAGTGTGTTCGAATATTTCGACCTGGAGGGCAACTCGCTTCGCAGGGAGTTCCTCAAAGCCCCTTTGGATATCTTCCGTATCACCTCGCGTTTCACCAATGCCCGCTTTCACCCTATCCTCAAACGCTATCGTGCGCATCACGGGGTGGACTATGCTGCTCCCGTTGGTACGCCGGTGAAAAGCATCGGCGCAGGGACGGTTATTGCCAAAGGATATCAGGGTGGTGGCGGAAACTCCTTGAAGATAAGACACAATTCGGTGTACACAACCTCCTATATGCATCTCAGCAAATATGCTCAAGGCATACAAGAGGGCAGCCACGTGCAGCAAGGCCAGGTGATTGGATATGTCGGTTCAACGGGGCTCTCAACCGGTCCTCACCTGGATTTTCGGGTGTATAAAAACGGAGAGCCCATCAACCCGCTAAAGATGGAAGCTCCTCCTTCGCACCCCGTGAAGATGGAGCTTCGCGACAGCTTCCAAATAGTAAGCCACCGGGTGATTGCCCGGCTCGACAGCATGAGCAAGGCCGCTGCCCCCGGGCTTTAGAGCATCTCCACACCCCTCCCCACCATTGACGGCAAGATTTTGCCTCATGCAGATGGTGAAATACCTCAGAGCGCGGCGCACCGGCTTCATGCAGATGGTGAAATACCCCAGAGCGCGGCGCACCGGCTTCATGCAGATGGTGCAATACCTCAGAGCGCGGCGCACCGGCTTCATGCAGATGGTGAAATACCTCAGAGCGCGGCGCTCTGGCTTCATGCACGTGGTGCACTATGCTGTCGCGCCGGCGCAATAGCTTCATGCAGGTCTACACTAAACCTTCGCGCCGGAGATTTTTGTATTTGCAGGAGTGAAACATATTATTATACAAAAAGAAATTCTTATCTTCACGGGTGTTTACGGATGGGTCGTAGGCGCATAGAGTATTTACAAACAATAAAAATTTAAGACCAATGAAGGATATCAATGAAATTGATCTTGGGCACATGAACAATGGTGCGCATTTTATGTATGTAAGTAACGTCTTGACACGCATCGAGACGAACGAGGCAACCCTGACAAAGGCATCTGTGTATATCAACGCGCTAAAAGCAGCCGTGGAGAAGGAGGATGAGGTTCTGAAGCTCTCGCAGAAGAATTTCAAAACCGACGATATCGTGGCGGCAGATGGCGAGCGTGATAAGGTTTTCATCAGCTACAAAGCTACTGTGAAGTCGTTTCTCAAACTGCCAATGGAGGAGATGGCTCTAGCAGCCAAGGTGCTTAATCAGAATCTCAAGGATTATAACATCGACCAGCGTATGCAACTCGACAGGGAGACGGGGCTTTTGAAGAACCTCATCGCCGACCTTGAGAATAAGTATAGCGCTGAGGTTACGACTCTCGGACTTAGTCCTCTTGTGACTAAGATGAAGGAAGCAAACGAAAAGGTGGCTACTCTCTTGCTGCAACGCGACACGGAGAATAGCACGAAGATTGTAGGGGCTCTGAAGGCTGCCCGTGCGGCGACCGACGAGGCCTACCGTCTGTTTGTGAAGATGGTCAATTCGCTCGCAATGGTGGAGGGTGATGCGGCATATGCATCCTTCATCGACGAGATGAATACCCAAATTCTCCGCTACAAACGTGAGGTGCTCGGCCAAAAAGCCTCCGGCGCAACTGCCGACACCGACACAAGTAGCGATACTTCCACGGATACGGATGGTGGCAGCGACGTCATCGTAGGCGAAGACAGCGACGGCCACCCAACTGTTGAATGACCCTTTGAACAGCGTTCAAACGCCGTTTAAACTCTGATTTACCCCTCTCGGAGACCCATCCTCCGGGAGGGGATTTTTTGTTCCCCATGTCATTCCGGGGGGGGTGCTGCCACGATAGGAATAATACTTTCTATGGGCGTCGAAGCTTTTGCCGGGCGCTTGGGACCTCGGGTTCCTTCTCAATCGAGGGATATATGTTCAACGGTTATTGGTCTATCCAGGAAGATGGAGGCTGCTTCCGAGAATTTCTCTGCCGTCTCCGTTGTGAGGAAACGACATTTGCCGCCACGCGTGAGCTGTCTCTCCATCTCAGGATGTCTTTGCAGGTAGTTCTTGAGACTTTCTGCCACGTACTCCCCTTGAGGAAGCACGGTGATTCCTTCAGGCAGGTATTGTCTGATTTTTTTCAATAAGATGGGGTAGTGGGTGCATCCGAGCACCAAGGTGTCTATCTGCGGGTCTGAAGACAGAATGTGGTCCAGATGCTTCTTTACAAAATAATCTGCCCCGGGAGAGTCGGCCTCGCCGTTCTCAACCAACGGAACCCACATCGGACAGGCCTCGCCGGTAACCTTGATGTGTGGGAACATCTTTTTTATCTCAAGAGAATAGGATTGCGAAGATATTGTGCCGTGAGTGCCCAATATGCCTACATGCTTTGTCTTGCTGACTTGGTCCATAACCTCCACGGTCGGCCTGATAACCCCCAACACCCTACGGCCGGCATCCCACACGGGGAGGTCGCATTGTTGTATCGACCGCAATGCCTTTGCCGAGGCGGTATTGCATGCCAGGATAACCAGTCTGCAACCTTCTTCAAAGAGCTTCAACACGAGCTGGCGGGTAAACTGATAAACCACCTCGAACGAACGGTCGCCATAGGGCGCACGCATATTGTCGCCCAAGTAAATGTAGTCGTACTCGGGCATGGCTCGGTGAATCTTGTCGAAGACAGTCAATCCGCCATAGCCCGAATCGAAAATACCAATTGGTCCGCTCTGCTCCTTGAACATCTTTCCTCCCTCTTTCATAAGACAACAAAAGGATGCCTTCCTTAGAAAGCATCCCCTGTTATGTTCTGTCCGAAATCTTTTACTTCAAACCCAATTTGCTTTTCACCATCGGAGTTACATCAACGGCTGAAGTACCGGTGTAGAGCACGATACCCGGATTGTTGTCCAAGATATATGAGTAACCGTTCTCGTCACCAACAGCCTTGATGGCAGAGCGAACCTTATCCTGAATCGGAGTAAGCAACTCTTGCTGCTTCTTGTCCATATCCTGACGAGCCACCTGCATGAAGTTCTGAACGCGCTGTTCAATGTCCTGCAACTCCTGCATTCTTCTTACTTTGATGTTTTCGGTCATCGAATCCTGCTGAGAAACAAAGTCGGAATATTTCTTCTGATACTCGTCCTCCATAGTCTTCATTTCGGCAGTGTACTTGTCATTCATCTGCTTCAATGTTTCCTGCATGGAAGCCAATTCCGGCATTGCAGCAATAATCTCATTCGAATTTACAATTGCAACCTTTGACTGAGCGAAAACACCCAGCGGCAAAACGGCCAATAAAAAGATAATTAGTTTCTTCATCTTCTATTACTTATTTTATTTGTTATTACTCTTCTTCAGTTTAGTGGCGTATAAACCGCACAAATGTATGTATTTATTTTGAATATCCTAACTTAAGCAACACCTCATTGCTGATATCAATCTTAGGAGAAGCGAAAATGATACTCATGGCCGAAGCACGGTCAATCACCATCTGATAACCCTTGTCTTCCGAAATCTCCTTCACCGCATTGTATATCTCGTCTTGGATAGGTTTCATCAAGCTCTCACGCTTCTTATACAGCTCGCCTTCCGGTCCGAAGTACTGGCGTTTCAAGTCTTGTGCCTCCTGTTCCTTCTTCACGATTTCTTCCTCACGCTTCGTCTTCATCTCGGCAGAAAGGAATACCAAGTCACTCTGATATGTCTTATACATGTTTTGCGCCTCTTGTTGGATTGCATCCACCTCGTTTTGCCACTTTTTCGACACCTGACTCAACTGCTCGTTGGTCATCTCGTATGCCGGAATATTCT
>CAVGKO010000021.1:0-14215 GCA_963629885.1 Anaerobutyricum sp. | reverse complement strand
GAAACACATGGAACGCCTCGGATATGTGAAAGACCAAGACTGGCATGAGTTCAAGATATACATACCGGATGGTATTCCCGAAAAGCATCAACGCATTGGTGAGATTGTAAAGAAGAAGTACGGCCTTAGGACCATGAAGTTTAAAAGCACGAAGGAGATATGGCCGTATGCCCAAAAGATATTCGAAACGCTGAATGCCGCCTATGCTCCGCTATACGGCTTTGCCCCGTTGACGCAAAAGCAGATTGACTATTACGTAAACATGTATATCCCGATGATTCGTCTCGATTTGGTGACAGTCATTGTAAGGGAGGAAGACGATGCGGTGGTTGGTTTCGGCATATCCCTGCCCAGCCTTTCGCACGCCATGCAGAAGGCAAAGGGTCATTTGCTGCCGTTCGGTTGGATACATCTGCTGAAGGCGCTGAAGACAAAGCCCCATGTGGTGGACCTCTATCTCACCGGTGTGTTGCCGGAGTATCAGAACAAGGGTGTCAACGCATTGCTGTTTAACGACCTCATCCCCGTATATATCGGTTTGGGTGTTGAATATGCCGAGAGCAATCCGGAGCTGGCTACCAACAATGCCGTACAGGCACAATGGGATTATTTCAAACGCGAACATCACAAGACGAGAAGAGCGTTTATCAAGAGACTCGACAATTAACGTTGCCGGGCTGGAGTCATTTTTATAAACCACTATACACGTATGAATATACAACTCGACGTACATACCCACACTGTGGTCTCGGGCCATGCCTACAGCACTATGCAGGAGATGGTCACGGCAGCCGCAGAAAAAGGGCTTAAGATGCTTGGCATCACAGAACATGCTCCCGCCATTCCAGGTACGTGCCATCCTATATATTTCCGCAACATACACTGCGTGCCGAGAGAGATGCAGGGCGTGCGCATCATGCTCGGTGCCGAACTCAACATTCTCAATACCCGGGGCGAGATAGACCTCGATGAGGAGTATCTGCGGATGCTCGACCTGCGCATAGCCGGCATGCACATCGTTTGCTGGGAGGGGGGCACCACAGACGAAAACACACACGGCGTGGAGACGGTTATGCGTAACCCTTATGTGCAGATTATAAGCCATCCCGGCGATGGTACCGCCAGTCTACACTTCGAACACCTCGTGCAGGTATCGAAGGAGACTCACACCTTGCTTGAGATAAACAACCATTCCATGGCTCCCGTACGTCATAAGGCTGAGGCCCGCCCCAACAACCTTTTGTTGCTGCGCTTGGCGAAGGAATACCGCGTGCCTATCATATTGGGTAGCGACGCACATATCTCCACTATGATAGCACAGTATGACAACATCTTGCCACTGCTGAAGGAAACCAACTTTCCTGAAGAGCTAATCATGAACCTCAGCACCGAGCGTTTCCTCGACTATCTGAAACCCATGCCCGAGAAGCCGCTGAACGGCAAAATATAAAATGTATATATATGGAAGAGAACTCAACGATACAACAACCCACAGCGTATGATGAAGATGATATCAGGACGCTGGACTGGAAGGAACATATCCGCCGACGCCCCGGTATGTACATCGGTAAGTCGGGCGACGGTACTTATCAGGATGACGGAATTTATGTATTGCTGAAGGAAGTGCTCGACAACTCCATCGACGAATATATGATGGGCTATGGCAAGACCATAGAGGTCACCATAGAAGACGGCACTGTCTCTGTCCGTGACTATGGCCGCGGCATCCCGTTGGGAAAGGTTGTTGATGTATCCAGTAAGATGAATACGGGAGCCAAGTACGACAGTAAGGCGTTTAAGAAGTCTGTCGGGCTGAATGGCGTCGGCATCAAGGCGGTGAATGCTTTGAGTAGCTATTTCTTGATTGCCAGCTTCCGTGGTGGGGAATCCAAGCGGGTGGAATATAGCAAGGCCGTCGTGACAGAGGAGTCGGACATACAGCCGACCACCGAAGCCAATGGCACACTCACCAGTTTCACCCCCGACAATGAGATATTCAGCGGCTATGAGTATAAGGACGAGTTTGTTGAGAGCTTGCTTAAGAACTATGTTTTCCTCAATTCGGGGTTGACCATAATGTATAACGGCAAGAAGTTCTATTCGCGCAACGGGTTGGTTGACCTCTTGAACGAGAATATGACTACCGATCCGCTCTATCCCATCATCCACCTCAATGGAGAGGATATCGAGGTGGTTATCACCCACAGCAACCAATATGGCGAGGAGTACTACTCATTTGTAAACGGGCAGTACACTACGCAGGGTGGAACGCACCTTTCGGCTTTCCGCGAGGCATTGGGGCGCGTCATCAAGGAATACTACAACAAGGGTTTCGAATATTCGGATATCCGTGCGGGCATCGTTGCCGCCATCAGCATCAAGGTGGAGGAACCGGTGTTCGAGAGTCAGACAAAGACAAAGTTGGGCTCCAAGGATGTTGGTCCCGAAGGCCCGACAGTGGCTAAGTTTATCGGTGACTTCATCAAGAAGGAACTGGATAACTATCTATATAAAAACACCGACACGTCGGAGATATTGCTGCATAAGATACAGGAGTCGGAGAAAGAACGTAAGGCTATTGCCGGCGTGACCAAGTTGGCACGCGAGAGGGCAAAGAAAGCGAACATGCACAACAAGAAACTGCGCGACTGCCGTATCCATCTGAATGATGCCAAGGGCGACCGCACGGAGGAGAGTTGCATCTTTATCACCGAGGGTGACTCGGCAAGCGGCTCCATCACGAAGAGTCGCGACCCCAACCTGCAAGCTGTCTTCAGTCTGCGAGGCAAGCCTCTCAACAGCTATGGCTTGACAAAGAAAATTGTCTACGAGAACGAAGAGTTCAACCTCTTGCAGGCTGCCTTGAATATAGAGGACGGTCTTGAGGGATTGAGATACAACAGGGTTATTATTGCGACAGATGCCGATGTGGACGGGATGCATATCCGATTGCTTCTGATAACATTCTTCCTTCAGTTCTTCCCCGACTTGATTAAGCAGAACCATGTCTATATCCTGCAGACGCCGCTTTTCCGTGTACGCAACAAGCAGAAGACATACTATTGTTATTCGGAAGAGGAACGCCTGAATGCCATTCAGAAGATTGGGAAGAACCCCGAGATTACCCGTTTCAAAGGTCTTGGAGAGATTTCGCCGGACGAGTTTCGCAACTTTATAGGCAAGGACATGCGTCTCGACCCGGTGACGATGACGAAGGAAGACTTGGTGAAAGATATGCTTGAGTTCTACATGGGCAAGAACACCATGGAACGTCAGAATTTCATCATCGACAACTTGGTTGTGGAGGAAGATATTGTTAGTTAAGGCTTATGGCAAACAATCAGAATGACACAAACCGGCGCATAGCCCTGTTCCCCGGGACGTTCGACCCCTTTACCATAGGTCACGAGGCATTGGTTGGTCGTGCCTTGGCATTTGCCGACGAGATTATCATTGCCCTTGGGAGCAACGACATGAAGAAGACTTGCTTCCCTCTCGAGAAGCGAATGGAGGCCATCCGCCGGCTGTATGCCGACGAGCCGCGTGTGAGGGTGATGTCGTACGATTCTCTTACGGTGGACTTGGCTAAGGAGACAGGTGCCGGGTTTATCCTGCGCGGTGTACGTAGCGTGGGTGATTTTGAATATGAAAGGACTATTGCCGACATCAACCGCCGGCTGAGTGGCATTGAGACGCTCCTTCTTTTTACCGAGCCGGAATATGCACATGTCAGTTCCAGTCTTGTGCGCGAGCTGCTGCGCTTTGGCAAAGATGTATCGTCGCTACTCCCCGAGGGGACTTGGCATATATTGAACAAATGAGACATATATTGAAATGAAACGAATCATAACCTTCTTGCTTGTTTTGGCGGTTGCACAGGCGGCAGTGGCACAGAAGCCTGCCGGAGATGCCCGCAAGTTATCGATGGCGCTATATGCCATCTCCAATCTGTATGTAGACCCGGTGGACGATTCCAAACTGGTGGAAGATGCCATTGTGGGCATGTTGGAAAAGCTCGACCCGCATTCCACTTATACCGACCCGGAGGAGACGAAAGAATTGACCGAGCCCTTGGAGGGTGGTTTCGACGGCATAGGTATCCAGTTCAATATGCTAACGGATACAGTGTATGTCATCCAGGTTATCCCGGGCGGTCCCTCCGAGAAGGTAGGGCTGATGGCGGGCGACCGTATAATAATGGTCAACGACACTCTTATTGCCGGTGTTAAGATGAAGACATCGGATGTGGTGAAGCGCTTGCGCGGCAAGAAGGGTACGAGTGTTGGCATAAAGGTGTTGCGCGGCAAAAATCCGGAACTCATAGATTTCAAAATCATCCGTGGCAAGATACCCGTTGTAAGTCTCGACGCTGCCTACATGGCGGACAAGCAGACCGGATACATCAAGCTCAATCGCTTTGCAGCAACCTCAGCAGACGAGTTTCGCACTGCTCTTGCCGGCTTGAAGAAGCAGGGGATGAAACAGCTTATCCTCGACCTGCAAGGCAACGGGGGTGGCTTCCTCAATATCGCCATCGAGTTGGCAGACGAGTTCTTGGACAAAGACAATCTGATTGTCTACACCGAAGGCAACAAGCAGCCGCGCGAAGAAGCCAAGTCGACAACAAAGGGGAACTTCGAGAAGGGTCGTTTGGTTGTCCTCGTGGACGAATCCTCGGCTTCCGCCAGCGAAATCCTTTCCGGAGCCCTGCAGGATTGGGACCGTGGGGTGATTGTTGGTCGCCGCACCTTTGGCAAGGGGTTAGTGCAAAAGGCCATTCCCCTTCCCGATGGCTCTATGATTCGTCTGACGGTATCACGCTATTACACACCTACCGGACGAAGCATTCAGAAACCCTATGAGAATGGCAAGAAGGAGGACTATCAGCACGACCTCATCGACCGCTACAACCGTGGCGAACTGATGAGTGCCGACAGTATCCACTTCCCCGACTCAATGAAATATAATACCCTCAACACAAAACGCACGGTCTATGGTGGCGGCGGCATTATGCCCGACGTGTTTATCCCCATCGACACTACCCGCTACACGCATTACCACCGTAGCCTTGTGGCAAGTGGACTGGTGAACCGTATTGCCATGAATTATCTCGACCGCAATCGCGAGACTATGACCAAGACTTATTCCAAGTTCAGTCGCTATAAGGAGGAGTTTGTTGTGCCGGAGGATTTGTTGCAAGAGTTGGTTGAACTGGGTAAGAGCGAGGATGTGGAGTTCAACGAAGAGGAGTACAGCCGCTCCAAACCCATGATTGCCCTCCAGATAAAGGCGCTGATAGCCCGCGACCTCTACGACATGACCGAGTATTTCCAAATCGTGAACGACGACAATTCATCCTTCAAGGAGGCCCTTCGTATTATTAACGACGAGGCTGCCTACAACAAAATTCTTGGAAAGTAACCCCTGACATCCGCAGAGATATTTTCGACGCCCGTCAAAACCTTCACCGAACCCACGGAAATAGTTTCGACCGTCGTCGCAACCTTCGCCGAGCTCACGGAAATGGTTTCGACGGGTGTCGCAACCTTCGCCGAGCCCACGGAAATAGTTTCGACCGTCGTCGCAACCATCACCGAGCTCACGGAAATGGTTTCGACCGTCGTCGCAACCTTCGCCGAGGGTACGGAAACACTTTCGACTGCCGTCGAATCCTTCTCAAAGCGCTTGGAAATACTTTTTCAGCACTGAAAATCCTTCTCGGAGCGCTTTGTGATACTTTCTCAGCACTGAGTTTCTTTCGCTGGGCACTTGGAGATGGGGTTTTTAGGGGCGGGAATCATCTCTTCCGGAGGATTGTTGCGGTGGTTTAGCAGGGTTTTCATACCTTTACGCTCGAGTTGAAGCTAATCCGAAACTTATCTATTATACCGAAAAACAATTTATAGCCTATGAGACTGCTTTTATCTTTTTTGATTGTCCTCTCCTGCTATGCATGCAGCAACAAGGAGGAAATCCCCCAGAGAATATCCATCCAATTGGATAAAGAGACTTTGAACCCGGTGCGCAACCCCGGTGAGACGGGCACGGTTCGTGTCGTTGGACATTATTCCGACGGAAAGACCATGGACATACCCCTCTCGGAGGTGTCTTTGGCAGCACGTACTGTATCTGCCAGTGGCAATGTAGAGGTCGTGGCTATCTCCGACAGTTTGCTTATACCCAAAGAAGGAGGTATAGCTGAAATAACGGCAGTCTATCAGAAAGACAGCGTCACTTGCATGGACAAAAAGAATGTTGTTGTCACTCCTTATTATAGGGATTATCATCAGACCTTGGTGTTGAAACTCTTCATGGGATGCGACGGGGAGCTGAAAGAGCCCAATCCCAACGACCTTACGTTCCAGCACGAGAATCCCGCCTGCATATGTTCGTTCAAGCAGGCATTGGAGGTTGTGAAGAAGGTAAACAACCTGACGCGCGGTATCCCCAAAATCATCTACCTGGTAGGTTGGCAACGTGGGGGGCACGACCATCTGTATCCCGACTGGAGCATTGTTAATCCCAAGCTGAAACGCGAAGAAGATGCCACGGCATTGGAGAGCTTGCGTTGGCTGATTCGTGAGTCCAAGGCCTACAATACAACAATCAGTCTGCATATAAACATGGTGGATGCCTTCGAAGAGAGCCCGCTGTGGGACACATATGTTAAGAACGATATCATCGGCCGCGATGTCAACGGCAATCTGAAACCCGTTTGGGAAAATATCAAAGGACATAAAGCCTATCATGTCTGCTACACTAAGGAGTGGGAGAAGGGCCTTACAAAGCCTCGTATCGACAACCTCATCAAGATGATTCCCGAGCTCTTGGACGGCCATACCATTCATGTGGATGCCTTCCTGGCATACTGGCCGCCTGAGAACTGTCCGCTTAGCCCTTGGCACGCTATGCCTGAGCATGGAGGCATTGATATGTATAAGGAGGTGGAGACTCAGCGTAAGATATTCAAGTATTGGCGCGAGAAGGGCTTCGACGTTACGGGCGAAGGACTCTTCTGGGCACATCCCGCGGGCGAAGGTTTTATTGGCTTGCAGCCAATGTCGTGGTGGTATCCCGCCGACATAAACTTCCAGATGCAGATTCCCGAACGGCTGTCGGCCCGTGGACGTACTCATCGTCAGGGGCAGGGTGACTTCCGCTTTGGCTCCAGCATGCAGGGAGAGGATATATTCCAGAAAGACATGACCAATTTCACCGGCTTCTTGTCGCAGTTCTGCACCATGACCTTGCCTTGGTACTATTTGAGTCGCCTCGACCGCTTGGCACTTGTCAACGAGGCATTGTATTATAGTGGTGGCGTTGTAGCCCGTGTGGAGGATGGAAAGAACATCATCCGTAAAGGCGACTTTATCCTTCGCGAGAACGACAATCTGTTTGTCCCCGCCCTTTGGAACGACAATGAAATCATTGCTTATTCCGAGGAAGGATACGAGAGCCGCAGTTGGCAGATGCCGGAAGAATGGAAGGGAGTGAGCTTGGTGGATATCTATTCCATCACCCTTGACGGTCCTGTTTTGAAGCAGGCGGCAGTGCCGGTAGAAAACGGCCATCTTAAGCTGACGCTGAAGAAAGGTGAGGGCGTTTCGATTGTCCCCACAGGGCAGCAGTTGCAATAAGTCTTTATACATTACGTTTCAAATAGAAAGAAAAACATCGAATCAAATACCGAGAGTTATGAGAAAAGAATATTTGTTTGCGGCGTTGGCCGCAATGTCGTTGTCGTTTGCTTCTTGCAATGGTGGCAATGAGAGTAGCGAAGCTTTAGACATTGTAGGGAAGCATGTGATTCACTTTAACGAGCCGCCAAAGAATATCCCTTCCGTGGTCTCGGTAGATGCGCCCTTGCTGGGTAACGGATTTACCGGCGTGTCTATTGGTGGCGGTCCCGACTCTACTGTTTTCTATGTGGCGAGGAACGACTTTTGGCGACTCAAGTCGGGCTACGAAGAGGGTTCGCCTTTGTTGTTGGGTAAGGTAGAGATGACCATACCGGAACTGAGCGGGGCAACATATGCAGTGAACCAATATATCAAGGATGCCACCACAGAGGCATGCTTTAAGAAGGGTGACGTGTCGTTCACCTACAAGGCCTACATGGCTGCCACGGAAGATATGATGGTGGTGGAGATGAATATGAAGGGCAAGGATGAGATGGCAGTCGACTTGAAGCTCTCGCCCGTCGGCGAGAAAGAGCTGAAGATGACCTCTCAGCAAAGCATAGACTGTATCCACCTCGGCGATATCAACACCGGAGTGACCGACGATGGCATCCATTATCTTTCCCGTGCGTTTACCGACTCGGTGGATATACCTTCGAAGGCTGCCATAGCCATGAGGGTGGATGGCGAGAAGGATGGCAAGATTGTTTTGAAAGAAGGCAAACCGCAGCGCTTGCTGTTGGCTTTCTCGAGCAACTTCAAGAGCGACGACTGCGTGAAGACGGTTATCGACAAAGTTGAGGCGCAAGATAACACTACGCTGAAGAACCTCAGGAGCGACCACAATGCATGGTGGAAAAACTATTGGGAGAAATCCTACGTGAGCATCCCCGATAGCGTGATAGAGCAGCAGTATTATGTCTCTTTGTACGGCATTGCGTCAAGCAGTCGCGACCTCGACTTCCCGTCGGGTATCTTTGGTATATGGATTACGAAGGAGTTTCCTGCTTGGGGTGCCGACTATCATTTGAACTATAACCATATGGCTCCATACTACGGATTGTATTCGTGCAACCGCATGGAGCAGGCCGACCCTTATTATATGCCGCTGCTCGCCTTCATGGACAGAGGTAAGTATTATTCCGACAAGGTGACATCCATCCCCGACGGCGTATTGCTGCCCGTGGGCATCGGTCCGCTCGGAATAGAGACAACCAACAGAAACCATATCATGGAGAAATACAGCTACGGCTGGATGATTGATGGCGGAAACGTGGAAGAAGGCGGTTTGTTCTGGGGGCAGAAGAGTAATGCTGCCTACGGAGTGGTGAATATCTCCATGCAGTTCTATCACACCTGGGACAAGGCATTTACCGAGAAGGTATATCCATACGTGAAGGCCGTTGCCACCTTCTGGGAGCACTACCTCGTCAAGGAGGGCGACAGATACGTAATCTATAAGGATGCCATCCATGAGGGAACGGTTGGCACAATGAATCCCGTACTCTCTCTCGGTCTTGTTCGTATGGTGATGCAGACGGCAATCGACATGAGTGAATTCCTTGGCGTGGATAGCGACAAGAAAGCCATTTGGGCTGAGAAGAAAGAACATCTCTCTAACTATTGTTTCCAGGAGAGGGATGGCAAGAAGGTGTTCCTCTATGCCGAGAAGGGATATGATTGGTGCGGCGGCAATACTTTGGGTATACAGCAGGTTTACCCCGTTGGCGATATAGGTCTCGAAAGCGACCCCGAACTGGTGAGGGTGACCAAAAACACCATAGATGTAATGCAGCGTTGGCTTGATATGAATGGTAGCAACAGCTTCTTCCCCGCTGCCGTACGTGTGGGCTACAACCCCGATACCATCTTGGTTCATCTGAATGAATACTCACGACATACCCATCCCAACGGATTCCAGCAGAACAATCCTCACGGCATAGAGAACTACAGCACGGTGCCCAACACCATCAACGAGATGCTTTGTATGGGCCATCAGGATATCGTGAGGGTCTTCCATGTTTGGCCGAAAGACAAGGATGCTTCGTTCCACAACATAAGGGTGGAAGGTGCCTTCTTGGTATCAAGCGCTCTGAAGGACGGAAAGGTTTCCTTCTTAACCATCAAGAGCGATAAGGGCCGCGACCTCAAGCTTCAGAACCCGTGGAAGGGCAAGAAAGTGGAGGTCAAGAGCAATGGCGAAAGCAACATCATGGAGGGCGACTTCATCACGATGAAGACCCAAGAGGGTGCGACCTACGAGTTTCTGCCGGTGGAATAATCTCCGTAAATGAAAGACGATATGGCGGACGAACAACAGATGATGCTCCGGACGGAGAACTTGGTGAAGAAGTACAGGACGCGTACGGTGGTAAACCATGTTTCCATCAATGTGAAACGGGGGGAGATTGTTGGCTTGCTCGGTCCCAACGGGGCAGGGAAGACAACAACCTTCTACATGACCGTGGGGCTGATTACTCCCAACGAAGGGAAGATATTCCTGAATGATATGGACATCACCAAGTTCCCTGTCTATAAGCGTGCCCGCAACGGTATTGGCTATCTGGCACAGGAAGCCTCCATCTTCCGAAAGATGACGGTGGAAGACAATATCCGTTCCGTCTTGGAGATGACGGATACAACCGCGGACTATCAGAAGGAGAAGCTCGAGAGCCTGATTGCCGAGTTTGGACTGAATAAGGTGAGGAAGAACCTGGGCGACCAACTCTCGGGAGGCGAACGCCGCCGTGCCGAGATTGCCCGCTGCCTGGCCATCGACCCCAAGTTCATCATGCTCGACGAGCCGTTTGCCGGAGTAGACCCCATCGCCGTGCAGGATATTCAGACCATCGTTGCCAAGCTGAAGCATAAAAACATCGGTATCCTTATTACCGACCACAACGTATACGAGACGTTGAGCATTTGCGACCGTGCCTATCTTCTGTTCGAAGGCAAGGTGCTTTTCCAAGGCACGGCGGAGCAGCTGGCAGAAAACGAGATTGTACGCGAGAAGTATCTGGGAAGAGACTTCGTGTTGAGGAAAAAGGATTTGTAAGCGTAAGCCGTGAACTTATTTCGCGGCTTTTTGAATCCTAAAGGCACAGGCAATAAACATCAACAATGTTATCACAGCCAATACGGTGTATGCCGGGAGATGAGCATCGGATATGTCTCCGGAGATGAATTCGTTTGCCTTCAATCTTTCGTCCGACATTCCTATCACAGCAACCGCATTGTTCACGAAGTGGGCAAAGACGGGAATCCATATGTTGCGGCTCCAATACAGCAGATATCCGAAATAAGCCCCCAGCAGCATGCGAGGCAGAAAGCCATAGAACTGAAGGTGGAAGGCACTGAAGAGTATGGCGGCAGACCAAATAACCACATGATGGTTTGTTGTCCACCGGCTGAATATGCGCTGCAGGGTGCCCCGGAAGAAGAACTCTTCGGTGATGCCCGCCATTAGGGCAACAACAATAAGGTTCGACATGAGTACCACGAAGCCATTGCCCGAGAGTAATGTCTCTGTCAGTTTCTCGGCAAGCGCCTCCTGGGTCTGCATCCACGATTCTATGGGTGCCATAAACGATGGCAACACCATCTGCTTGTTCAATAGCGACGTCAGCGTGATGGTAGGCGAGAAGAGAATCATACTAATCAATACGAGCAGCAGAGTCTTCATGTTTGCCCCATTCTTCACGCATAGATATTCCTCGGGGGCAGTGCTGCATAGCCATGCCACTATCAATGCCGGGAAAAGAAACGTGCCGAGGGCTGAGCCCAGTTGCATCATCCGCATCATCCACGGGTGATTCATCATGCCCGCGGTGGTGCCGTTTAGCAAGAAGAATATCCCCGAGCAGACCACGGAGGAGAGAGCGGCCCCCAGCAGAAGGAAAAACAACAAGAGCAAAAACTGAAACATAGCCGGCTTGCCGGCAAACACGCCTTTTAGTATCATATCTTGGAATAATAAGTGTGCGCGAATATAGAGTTTTCTGAACCGAAAAACACGGAGAGCCGACTGTTTTGGCCAAAACAGTCGATTGTTTTCATCAAAAGAGTCGGCTCTCTTGTTTTCGGGAGGTTCGAACCTTTGGACGAAAAGGTACGAACCTTTTGCCCGAAAGGTTCGTACCTCCCATTTTCGGGCGTCATTCAAGCCGTCGTTTTAATGCCGTTTGAACGGCGATGAAACGAGGGGCGAAAAAACCAACTTGATATCAAATTTGGGTAAACTTGATATCAAAATTGAGCAAACTTGATATCAAGTTGGGAAAACCTGTATTGACTAGAAAAATGAAGACCATCGATGGTTTTGCCCAAAAGGACCGATGGTTTTGCTCAAAACGACCGATGGTCTGTTTCCGGAGGGATTAATCCTTTTCGTCAAAACGATTAATCCCCCGAGGGAAAGACGTACTTTTGTGGGGCATAAGAATGATGGCATGAAGATAGGCACAATAGATTTAGGCGAGCGTCCGGTGCTGTTGGCACCCATGGAAGATGTGACAGATATCTCTTTCCGTTTGATGTGTAAACGTTTCGGCGCGGATATGGTATACACTGAATTTGTTTCGAGCGACGCGTTGATTCGCAGTGTCAACAAGACGCAGGAGAAGCTCAACGTAGCCGACGAGGAACGGCCGGTGGCCATACAAATCTACGGTAAGGATGTCGACTCCATGGTGGAGGCTGCCCGGATATGCGAAGCCGCCCACCCCGACATTCTTGATATCAATTTCGGCTGCCCGGTGAAGAAGGTGGCAGGCAAAGGTGCCGGTGCCGGCATGCTTCGCAATATCCCCCTGATGATAGAGATAACAAAAGCCGTAGTTAAGGCCGTCAACATCCCGGTAACGGTAAAGACGCGCTTGGGATGGGATGCAGAGAATAGGATTATTGTTGACCTTGCCGAGCAGCTGCAAGACTGTGGCATTGCTGCCCTTTCCATCCATGGCCGCACACGAGCCCAGATGTATACCGGCGAGGCAGACTGGACACTCATCGGCAAGGTGAAAGAGAACCCACGCATGCATATCCCAATCATAGGCAACGGCGACGTTACATCTGCCGAAATATGCCGGCAACGCTTCGATGATTATGGTGTGGATGGCGTGATGATTGGTCGCGCGAGCATAGGTCGTCCATGGATATTCCGCGAGGTGAAGCACTACCTGACCACCGGAGAGGCCCTACCTAAGGAGCCGTTTGCATGGTATCTGGATGTTCTCAAGCAACAGGTCCTGCAAAGCGTGCAGCGTCTCGACGAGCGTCGTGGCATCCTGCATATCCGTCGTCACCTGGCTGCCACGCCATTGTTTAAGGGCATCCCCGACTTCCGTCAGACACGCGTTGCCATGCTGAGGGCAGAAACAGTGGAAGCCCTATTCGATATAATGGATTCCATCCCCGCTGTTTGGTGAAAAACATCATACAGCCGGCAGACTCATACCCGTAATCTTGCGGTAGAGGTCCAAAGCATACACATCGGTCATGCCCGAGATATAGTCGAGCACGCATTGTATCTTGCCATAGGTGGAAGGAGCGTCGGTGTCGTATTGCTCCGGGATACGTTGCAGCAGCAGTTTGCTATACGCATGGCTTTGGTTCATCACCGCCTCCGTAAGGCTGTCGATAAGGTGGCTGAAGATATGATAGCCGGCGAGCTCGATGTCGAGCACCTCCTTGGCGCAGTAGATTTTCTTATACGCAGTGTCGGAACAAGTGGCATAAGCCTGCTTGGGGCGTTCGCTGATGTTCTCTATCAAGGGTGTGTTGTAAGTGCCGTGGAGTATCCCTTCTTCGTTCTCAAGAAAGACGCGCGAGCATTCGTCCACCAACAGCCCGATGATGCATGAACGGAGATAGGCTATCTGCTCGTTAGTGTCGTCCACCATCATCATAACGCGAGTGACATGCTCCAGGCGTTCCCCCTCAAAGAAGTTCAGCTGAAGGTTGATTGCTTCGTCGGTGGTGAGGATATGCAGCTTGCAGGCGTCTTCTATGTCCATAATCTGATAACATATATCGTCGGCTGCCTCCACGAGATACACCAAAGGGTAGCGGACAAACTTATTATTATCCTCGGGGTTGCGGATTATCCCCAGCTCGGTTGCTATGCGCATATAGGTCTCTTCTTCCGACTGAAAGAAACCAAACTTCCCCTTCTTTCCCGAGAACACGGAGGAGTAAGGGTATTTTACGATGGAGGCAAGCGTGCTATATGTCATGGCAAAGCCGCCCTTCCTGCGGCCCTTGAACTGGTGGGTCAAGAGGCGCATGGCGTTGGCATTCCCCTCAAAGTGGAGGAAGTCCTCCCAACGGCCGCCCTCTTGGCGTATTGTCTCTTCCAACCTGCTTCCGTTGCCTTCCAAGAAATATGTGGAGATGGCTCTCTCGCCCGAATGCCCGAACGGCGGGTTGCCCATGTCGTGTGCCAGGCAAGCGGCAGAGACAACCGACCCTATCTCCAAGAAATTGACATCTCCCTCGGGATACTTCTTCATAAGCCCCTTGGCTACGTTGTTACCCAA
>CAVGKO010000020.1:0-14291 GCA_963629885.1 Anaerobutyricum sp. | reverse complement strand
ATTCTATTCTTTCAATCTCCTACAAAGACTGTGCTGGCTGTTGAGACGGCACATGCATTCTCTCCAGAAGATGTGCGAAAGCTTGTTTGGTTGTTCAGTGAAGCCGCTCCTCTTTCTTCGGAGGCTGTGGATGGATGGTATGTTGGTCCGCGACGGGAAATGATTACCCCGTGGAGCACCAATGCCGTTGAAATCACTCAGAACATGGGGCTCGTCGGTATCTCGCGTATTGAAGAATATTTCCCGGTGTCGTCATCCGAGGCAGAACACGACCCGATGTTGCAACGTATCTACAATGGCTTGGACCAAGGCATCTTCACAATCAGCAAGCAGCCCGCCCCGATTGTTCATATCGAAGACATTGCTGCCTACAACAAGCAGGAAGGTTTGGCTCTTAGCGACGAAGAGGTGGCATATCTCAACGAGGTGAGCCGCAAGTTGAACCGACGGTTGACCGATAGCGAGGTGTATGGCTTTGCACAGGTGAACTCGGAGCACTGTCGCCATAAAATCTTCGGTGGCACATTTATCATCGACGGCGAGGAGAAAGAAAGTTCCTTGTTTGCTCTGATAAAGAAAACATCGAAGGAGAACCCCAATAAGTTGGTTTCTGCCTATAAAGATAATGTAGCATTCAACGAAGGCCCGGTGATTGAGCAGTTTGCTCCGGCAAGCAGCGAGGGGCCGGACTATTATGAGGTGAAAGAGATTCAGTCGGTCATCTCGTTGAAAGCCGAGACTCACAATTTCCCCACAACGGTGGAGCCGTTTAATGGTGCGGCAACAGGTTCGGGTGGCGAGATTCGCGACCGTCTGGGTGGAGGTAAGTCGTCGTTGCCTATCGCAGGTACGGCAGTCTACATGACCGCTTATCCAAGAACAGAGGGCGCTCGCGAGTGGGAAAAGATTATGGACCCCCGTCAGTGGCTCTATCAGACGCCGGAGCAGATTCTTATAAAAGCATCCAACGGAGCTTCCGACTTTGGTAACAAGTTTGGCCAGCCGCTGATTTGCGGTTCGCTCCTTACATTTGAGCACGAAGAGAACGACAAGAAGTTTGCCTACGACAAGGTCATCATGCTTGCCGGCGGTGTGGGCTATGCCAATAAGCGCGATGCCTTGAAGGGTGACCCCGAGCCGGGCGAAGAGATTGTGTTGCTGGGTGGCGACAACTACCGCATCGGTATGGGTGGCGGTGCCGTTTCGTCGGTCAACACGGGGCAGTATACAAGCGGCATTGAGTTGAATGCCATACAGAGAGCCAATCCGGAGATGCAGAAACGTGTGTCGAATGTGATTCGTGCAATTGCCGAGTCGGACAACAATCCGGTGGTATCTATCCACGACCACGGGGCAGGGGGCCATCTCAACTGCCTTTCCGAGTTGGTGGAAGCCACGGGCGGACATATCGACATGAGCCAGCTCCCCGTTGGTGACCCAACGCTATCTGCCAAGGAGATTGTGGGCAACGAGAGCCAGGAACGCATGGGATTGTTGATGAAGAAAGAAGATGTAGCCCGCGTGCGCCGCATAGCCGACCGCGAACGTTCTCCGATGTATGTGGTTGGCGAGACCACTAACGACATGAAGTTTGTGTTCGAGCAAGCCGACGGCGTGAAACCTATCGACATCAAACTTGAATATATGTTTGGCAAGCCGCCACGGACGGTGATGACCGACCATACGGTGGAGGAAGTCTATTCTCCGGTGGTATACAAAGAGTCGGAGCTCCACCATTACTTGGAGAACGTGCTCCAGCTGGAGGCTGTGGCATGTAAGGACTGGCTGACAAACAAGGTGGACCGCTCGGTAACGGGTAAGGTTGCCCGCCAGCAGTGCCAAGGCGAGTTGCAGTTGCCGCTTAGCGATTTGGGAGCCGTTGCTCTCGACTATCGCGGAAAGGTGGGTATAGCTACCTCCATAGGTCATGCTCCGCAGGTGGCATTGGTTGACCCGGCAGCCGGCTCGGTGATGGCCATTGCCGAGGCATTGACCAACATAGTGTTTGCTCCGTTGACAGATAAGTTGGAGGGCGTTTCTCTCAGTGCCAACTGGATGTGGCCGTGCCGCAACGAAGGCGAGGATGCCCGTTTGTATAAGGCTGTTGAGGCAGCTTCCGATTTTGCCTGTGCCTTGGGCATAAATATCCCGACGGGAAAAGACTCGCTGTCGATGACGCAGAAGTATGGTAGCGACAAGGTATTGGCGCCGGGTACTGTCATCATCTCGGCAGGGGCAGAGGTAAGCAACGTGCGCGGAATAGTGTCGCCGGTGCTCGCTCATGAGAAGAATTCCTACATTTATTATATAGACTTCTCGTTCGATGGAATGAAGCTTGGCGGTTCTGCCTTTGCGCAGGTGCTGGGCAAGCTGGGCGACGAGGTGCCTACGGTGAAAGACAGCGAATATTTTGCTGATGCCTTCAACGCCGTGCAGGATGCAATAACGAAGGGTTTGATTCTTGCGGGCCACGATATCTCTGCCGGCGGTATGATTACCACCTTGCTTGAGATGTGTTTCGCCAATGTGGAAGGCGGTTTGGAGGTCAACCTCGACAAGCTTGCCGAGGAAGATATCATGAAGATTCTGTTTGCCGAGAACCCGGGTATCATTGTTCAGGTGAAAGACCGGAAGGCATTCGAGAAGCTTATGGACGAAGCCGGCGTGGGTTATGCCGTTATTGCCCGTCCGACCAACGAGCGCCATATCTTGGTGGAGAAAGCCGGTGCACGCTACCAGTTCGGCATCGACTATCTGCGCGACGTATGGTATGAGTCGTCGTATAAGCTCGATATCAAGCAGAGCGGCAATGTATGTGCAGGCAACCGCTTCGAGAACTATAAGATGCAGCCCCTGGAGTTTAAGTTTGCGAAGAACTTCACCGGCCGTCTTCAAGACTATGGGCTTACAGCCGACCGTAAGGGCAAGAGCGGCATCCGTGCTGCGGTAATCCGCGAGAAGGGTTGCCAGTGCGAGCGCGAAACGTCGTATGCCTTGTATCTGGCGGGCTTCGACGTGAAGGATGTGCATATGACCGACCTTGCTACGGGCCGCGAGACATTGGAAGACGTTAATATGATTGTGTTCTGCGGCGGGTTCTCTAACTCCGACGTTCTTGGTTCAGCCAAGGGATGGGCGGGAGGCTTCCTCTTCAACGAGAAAGCAAAGAAGGCGCTGGATAACTTCTACGCACGTCCCGACACCTTGAGCCTTGGTATCTGCAACGGCTGTCAGCTGATGGCAGAGCTGGGCGTGATTTATCCGGAGCACGAGAAGAAGCATAAGATGGTGCACAACGACTCGCATAAGTTTGAGTCTAACTTCATCTCCGTGGAGGTCCCCAAGAACCACTCTGTTATGTTCCATTCCTTGAGCGGACAGAAGCTGGGCATTTGGGTGGCTCACGGCGAAGGCAAGTTCAGCTTCCCGTATGAAGAGAAGGAATATCACATCGCACTTAAGTATAACTACGAAGGTTATCCCGCCAACCCCAACGGTTCGCCTTGGTCGGTGGCAGGTGTATGCTCTCACGACGGACGCCATCTTGCCATGATGCCCCACTTGGAGCGTGCACTCTTCCCGTGGCAGTGCGCATACTATCCCGCCGAGCATAGAGGCGACGAAGTTACTCCGTGGATTGAAGGCTTCGTGAATGCCCGCAAGTGGATTGAAGAAAACAAGAAGTAAACCATTAAAACAAGAACAATAGAAATGCAAAAGAAAGCGATACTGACCTTCATGCTTGCCGCATTTGTCAGCGCAAGCATGTTGGCACAGACAAAGGTGATTGCCCATCGCGGGTATTGGAACTGTGAGGGCTCAGCCCAAAACTCCATCACGGCTTTGAACAAGGCGCACGAGATAGGTGCCTATGGCTCCGAGCTCGACGTGTCGATAACCACAGACGGGGTGATGATTGTCAACCACGACGACAACTATCAAGGTGTATGCATAGAGACCTCCACCTACAATGACTTGAAGAACCTTAAGCTTGCCAACGGCGAGAATCTGCCGACCCTCGACGAGTATCTCATCCAAGGGAAGAAGAACCCGGGCACAAAGCTTATCATGGAAATCAAACCTCACAAGACGGTGGTCAACGAGGACAGGGCTGTGGCTGCAGCGCTCTATTTGGTGGAGAAATACGGCATGGAAGACCAGGTGGAATATATCTCCTTCAGCATGAATGTGTGCAAGGAACTGATTCGCCGTGCTCCGGCAGCGCATGTGTCGTTTCTCGGCGGCAACGTATCGCCCAAGGACCTGAAGACTCTTGGCTTTGCGGGGCTCGACTACGACCACGGCACTTTCGACAAGCATCCCGAGTGGATTGACGAGGCGAAGAAGTATGGGCTTACCATCAATGTGTGGACGGTGAACGACGCGGAGAGAATGAAGCAATTTATTGCCAAGGGCGTTGACTATATCACTACCGACAACCCTGTGGAACTGAAAAACCTCTTAAACAAATAGGACCATGAAAAAGATATTAATGAATCTTGCCACGGCGGCTCTGCTGTTTGTCGCAGCCTCTTGTTCCGACAACAAGACGTGCGATACGGCATGCAACCAGCCTGCCTTGATTCCTGTACCCGAGGAGATGACCGTGGGGACGGGTTGTTTTACACTGACTAAAGGTGCGACAATAGCCATCGAGACTCCCTCGGAGGAGTTGGAAGGCATTGCGCGTTATTTCAACGAAAAGACTTCTCCGGCAACGGGCTTTGAGCTCTCCCAGGGGAAAAGCGGAAAGATAACCTTCAGCCTTACCGACGACGAGGCGCTGGGTGACGAGGGCTATCAGCTGAGCGTGACGAAGGGTAGCATCAAGGTTACTGCCCACAAGCCTGCCGGCGTGTTCTATGGCGTGCAGACCATATTGCAGCTGCTCCCTGCCGAGATTAAGAGCCAGAGTGTTCAGGCGGATAAGAAATGGACCATCCCTTGCGTGGAAATCAAAGACCGCCCCAAGTTTGTTTGGCGCGGTATGATGCTCGACGTAAGCCGTCACTTCTTCACCAAAGAAGAGGTAATGAAGTATATCGACGAGATAGCAGAATATAAGCTGAACGTCTTCCACTGGCATCTCACCGACGACCAGGGATGGCGTATACAGATAGAATCGCTGCCGAAGCTGACGGAGGTGGGAGCCTGGCGTGCAAAGCGCGTGGGTCAGTGGTGGCATCGCGACCGCCTGCAGCCGGGTGAGAAGCCTACCTACGGCGGTTTCTATACTCACGACGACGTGAAAGAGGTGGTTGCCTATGCTGCCAGCCGCTTCGTAAGAGTTATCCCGGAGATTGACGTGCCGGGGCATAGCGTTGCTGCTTTGGTATCGTATCCCGAGCTGGCTTGTACCAAGGCACCCGAATCGGTCAACGTTGGTAACACGTTCTTTGGCGTAGACGAGAACACTCTGTGTGTGGGCAAGGACTTCACCTTCGAATTTATGGATAAGGTGCTGACAGAGGTGGCTGAGCTCTTCCCCGACGAATATGTGCATATCGGTGGCGACGAATGCTTCAAGGGCTTTTGGCATAAGTGTCCGCGCTGCCAGGCTCGCATGAAGGCCGAGAACCTCAAGAACGAAGAAGAGCTGCAGAGCTACTTCATCCATCGCATGGGCGATATCCTCAAGTCCAAAGGCAAGAAGCTTGTTGGCTGGGACGAGATATTGGAAGGCGGTTTGGCTCCTGATGCCAACGTGATGAGCTGGCGCGGTATGGCAGGTGGCATCAAGGCTGCAAAGGCTGGTCACCATGTTATCATGACGCCGACAAACCACTGCTACCTCGATTTGTTCCAGGGTGAGCCCTCTGTTGAGCCGGATACCTATTCAATGTGCCGCTTGTCGGATACCTATAGCTTCAACCCGCTGCCCGAGGGCGTTCCCGAGGAGATGGTATTGGGTGGACAAGGCAACCTATGGGCTGAGTCGGTGCCTACCTTCCGTCAAGCTGAGTATATGGCTTGGCCGCGTGGCTGGGCGTTGGCTGAGGTGCTGTGGAGCGGTCCCGCCAAGGCTGACTGGGAGAAGTTCTGGCCGAGAGTGGAGCAACACTTCGTTCGTGCCGACCAAGCTGACATCAACCACGCTCGAAGCATGTATAATGCCATCATCAAACCGTATATGATGGATGGAGTATTGCAGGTGGAGCTTGGTTGCGAGATTGCCGGAACGGATATCTACTATACTTTCGACAATACCGACCCCGATTCTCACACGCCGAAGTATTCCGAGCCGCTTAGCATCCCTAAAGACGCCACATGGCTGAGGGTTGTGACCTATCGCGACGGCAAACAAGTCGGGAAGGTCATCACTTTGACCATTACCGACCTCGCTAAACGCGGCGAAGGCGATAAAAGAACCAGCACGAAGTAGTTTGAGATAAAATCATATTGGAAAGTCCACTTTCTTCTCCTTCGAAAAATTCGAGGAACAAGAAAGTGGACTTTCTTGTTTGCCCGAAAATGGATGAAAGAAGAAAGTGGACTTTCTTGTTTGCCCGAAAATGGATGGAAGAAGAAAGTAGACTTTCTTGTTTGCTCGGAAATGGATGGAAGAAGAAAGTAGACTTTCTTGTTTGCCCCAAAATGGATAAGAGAAGAAAGTAGGCTTTCTTGTTCGCCCGAAAATGGATGAGAGAAGAAAGTGGACTTTCTTGTTTGTTCGAAAATGGATGGAAGAAGAAAGTGGACTTTCTTGTTTGTTCGAAAATGGATGAGAGAAGAAAGTAGACTTTCTTGTTCGCCCCAAAATTGATAAAAGAAGAAAAGTGCTTTTCCTGTCTCCCCGGTTTTCGGTGAAAGAAGAAAAGTGCTTTTCTTGTCTCCTCGATTTCGAGTGAAGGAAGAAAAGTGCTTTTCTTGTCTCCTCGGTTTTTGGTGAAGGAAGAAAAGTGCTTTTCTTGTCCCCTTGGTTTTTAGCGAAGGAAGAAAAGTGCTTTTCTTGTTTTTTTTGTGTTAGGATGAGGGCGGAAGAGGGCCTTTGGGGGGTGTTTTGCCCCGGGGGAAGGGCGAAGGGCGCCTTTATTTGTTGATATCCTTAAGTTCTACCAGCTTGTTGACGATGGCGTAGATTGTCAAGGCGCTGGCACTATGTACTTGCAGCTTGCGGGCAATATTTCTGCGGTGGGTGATGACGGTATGGGTGGAGAGAAACAATCGGTCGGCAATTTCGCGGTTGGTCATGCCCTTAACCACGCATACAACAATCTCCCTCTCTCTCGCGCTCAAGGTTTGTTGCTCGTCGCCCTCGCCGTCTTCGGGAGTTTCTGTTTTGATGCTTTCCAGTTTTTGCCGCAGGTCGTCGATGGTGTCGAAGATGTTTATCTGATTGTCGAAATGATGCTTGAGCGACGGGTCTACAGGGGTATAGAGCAGCGCGAAGCATTTCATATCGGGCACTCCTGCCATCTCCTTCAGTTGCGAAGCCGCAAAGTAGCCCGGGAGGGAGGGGTTGATGATGAGCACATCCGGCTGTAGCTTTTTGATATCCTCTGCGAGCAATTCCACTGATGTTATCTCCAGCACCTTAATGCGCAAGCCCGAGAGATGCTTAAGCATCGCCTCCAAACCGCTGCGTACAATGGCGGAAGGCTCGGCAATAACTATATTCAAATTTAAGCTCATGGATTGCTATGGTTTTGTTTTTCCAATGCAAGAATGGCGGGCATGAAGAGGTAGTCTTCCACGTGGTTGTGCGACGTGAGGTCTTCGCCCGTGGCAAAGATGTCGAACAAGACGCTGTTCAAAAGGTCGCTCCCCGGTCCGGGATAATATTTTATCAGCAGGTTCTTCAGCTCGATGATTTTCATCTCTATCTGGTCGTGCCGTCTTTGGAATATCGAGATGTTGTATTTGGGGTTCTTCTTCCCTTTCAGAAGGTCGCGCACATAGGGGAACACCACCTTCTCTTCGTACGACATATGTTTGTTTACCTCCTCGGCATATTCGTCGAAGAAGCGTTGGATGGCGAAGGCAACGTCGCCCTGGCATCCCGAGATGGCTTCCATCAGCTTCACGCGCAAACGCGGGAGGCGGAAGTTGAGAAAGTAGTCGTGCGCATTGTGGAGATAGGTTATCAATGCCTCTATCGAGAGAGTCTCGTCGGTGTTCATCGCCGGTGTCTCCTCGGTGAGGAAGTTCACCACCGTGAGGAACGTGTGGGCGTCAACGCCGTTCTGCCTACATACCTCGCCGATGTTTTTCTCACCGAAGCCAAGCACTATGCCGAAGCGGCTCATGACAAGAACCATAGGATAGTTCTCGCAGATGAGGTCGCTCATCTTGTCGGTCTCGCGGTATTTCCCCTTCTTATACATATATTATTTGTTTGTTGTTTCACATCTAAAGGGCTGCGAATTCGGGCTCGTTGGCAGCCACAACAGCCATACACTCCATCTCGATGAGCCATCCCGCGCGGCATACCGGTGCACGCACAATGAGGTGCGGGATGTCGGGGTGGTTGGTCTCCATATATTGCTTTACGCGGGCATAGTCGCCTGTGTCGCGGATGTAGACAATGGCTTGCATTATATCGCTTGTCTTGGCATCTGCCTCACTGAGCAAGGCAGTGATGTTTTCCATCATCCTATCGGCTTGCTTGATGACATCCCCCGGATGAACAATCTCGCCGTAGCGGTCGATACTTGCCGTGCCGGAGATAAAGACATGACGGCGGTCGCCATACGAAAGAACTACGCCCCGCTCGAAAGTAACCCCGTACTCAAAGGTGCGGTTCAGGTGCTCGGGGGCATAGAGGTAACGAATCTGTTTCTTGTCGATGCCCGACATTGCGTAGGCATCCATGGTGACATACACGTTGGCGTCCTGATAGCGCCCCTCGATGCCTGTGCTGGCAATATAGTGGGTGTTCTCCGTCAGGTTCTGCGTGGCAAAGACATCCCTGCGGGCCTTCACTACGCCGGCATAGTTGACATCCACATTCTGCACAAACAACCATGTGCGGATACAGCCCGCGGCAAGTGTGCATCCTGCCTCCGTGAGCTGCATGATGTAGTCGCGGAAGATAAGACGCGTCTGATATTCTGAGTTGGCAGCCCTGTTGCACAGCCCTGCGCTAAACAGCTGGCGATAGCTTCCGTGGCGGGCCTCAAACACGTTGCCCGTGAGCACCTGCGTCTGCACGCCCGTCTGCAACCATGCCCAGAGGGCTATCTTGGTGCCGTTCATCGGCGCCTGCTGCACGATGGAGAGGGCACAAAAAGCCTCGTCGTGTTCGTGCTCCATCAAGAGGTCGGTTTGGTTGGTTACGTCGCTCAAGAAATAACGGCGAAACACTGCCGTGGGGTTGCCCGGCAACTCTTCAACGCAGCGGGCATAAGCCTCTGTGAGGTTCTTCAGCTGCGTCGGATAGTCATCCATGCAATCCGTCTGAGTGAGGATAACGTGATATTCCGTGATTCCCTTCTTGGTTTCGAAGGTGGTAATCTGTGCGGATGTTTTGTCGTATTGTTTAGTTGTAAACTTCATAATGCTTTGTAGATAGTGTTTTTCGCGTTCCCAAAGGTACGGCTTATCTGCCGGATACCCAAGGGCGGGGTGAAAAGAAAGTGGATGCGCTCCACCCCCTTCATCCTACTCCTTCTTGGCTCCCTCCTCAATCCATGTCTTCATCAGCGTGATGTATTCCGCCGTGGAGGCAAAGATGTCGGAATGGTTGTACCTTACTATATCGCCTTGGAGTATGTCCATAACGAAACTCTCATCGGGTTTGCCGGGGCATACAATCTTCTTACCTTCCTTCGAGAGGCTCGAGGTGATATCCACCGTGGCGTTATAGCTCTTCCCCTCGGTGAGATACAATCCCGCGGCGGCGCTGGTGCTCCCCCCGTGGCAAGCCACGCAGTTGGCATCGAATATCTGCTTTTGTATCCTCCCAAACGACGCGAGGTCAATCTCCGTTACCTCAAGGTTGATGTCTTCTTTCAACTCATCCACCTGATAGGTGTAGAAGTTGTAGAGCACCTGCCGCGTTGTACCTTTGGTAACCAACGAAACGGCAATGGTCTTCTCCTCTCCGCTAAGCCCCAGCTTTACGCTTGCCGTGTTGCCCGATGCCGTCGGCTCGGGTATCACCGTGGTGGAGACGGGCGTAGAGGGGTCGTCGCCGAAAGCTGCCAACACAATCAAGTCTTTCTGCGGCCATGCCTCCTTGCCCTTGATGGTGATGCTAAGGTTGGCAAACATGGAGTGAGAGGGTGTCTCTTCCGGATAGACGGTCCCCTCGTCGCAACCTGGCAGCAGACCAATGAGCGGCAGCAAAGCCAAAATAAATCTCTTTTTCATAAGCCCATCAGAATGTGTATTGCAGCATGGCAGTGGCGCTATGACGTGCCAGTCCCAAGCCGTCGTTGTCGCGGTCCTTCTGCGTGTCGTGCCCCGTGCGGCCCAGGTATTGATACATCACCTGAGGCTTGAGGTTGGAGTGGAAGAAATAGTAGTTCACCCCGGCTGCCGGCAGGTTCAGCAGTCCACCGTCGTCGATGCCGTTGCGGTCGTACACGTCGTAGCGCACGGCGCCCTGAAGCTTGTCGGTAATGAAATAGCCTACCTGAGCATATGCGCCCCAGAAGTTGTATGCTTGGGATATGCGTTGGCGCTCGGTGAACTTCATGTTCATCCAATAACCTTCGGCGCCGAAATAGAAGCGGTCCTTAATCCATGCGAACTCCACACCCACGCGCCAGTCGTTGCTGCTCTCGTCCTCTGCCTCCACATTATATGAGGTGGAGAGGGCAAACGACATCTTGTCGTCGTGCAAATTGCCCGGGTCTCCCTGAGTGGAGGGCATGACGCCCTTGGGCATATAGGCAATACGTCCGGCGTAGAGCAGTGACATCAGCCACCGATGGTCGTCGCTGGTAGTCTTGGTGGCTGTGTTCACGCTCCCTCCGGTGCCGTTGAAGATGCCTACCTGGTAGTTCCATTTACCGCCAAGGAGACCATGCAGTTGCACTCCCGTGTCGAATCCCGTAGCCATGGAAGGGTTGGCGGCATTCAATGAGTGGGGGAGAAGGATGGTGCTGCTAAGGGATATGGGGAGGACGGGAAACAATGTCTCGCCCAAGGTTGTGAGGTAGCCGTGGCTGAACGGCGTCTTGAACTTACCCACGCGGATACGCAGCGACTCCTTTATGGCTACGTCGAACCATGCCTGCTGCAAAAGGGAGCCTCCGCTCTTGGCGGCGTTCAGTGAGAGGTTGAACGTGACCCTTCCGAAAGCTTTGCCCGTGAACCCAAGGATGGCGTTTGGAATCTCGAAACCCGAATTGGCTACGTTGTCGGCATAGAGGTTCTCCAATCCTTGGTCGTCGTAGTAGTTGAACTTGCCGGCAGCCTGCACCAATGCGTAGGGCTTGAAGAGAAAGTCGCCCGCACGGGTGGTGAAAGAGAATCCCTTCTTGCCGGCGAGGGATACAACGTCGTTCTCCACGTATTTGTCGTCTATCTCTTTCCCTCCGTCGTTTTGGGCTGAGGCGAGAAGCGGCATGGCGAGCAGCAGCGTCGCCATCAGACTATTCTTTATATGTTGTTTTGTTTTCATTGTTATTTATCTGTGATTGGTTTTATAATGACTGGAGGAAACTAAGCAGCGCGTCGCGGTCGTCTTTGGTCATACGCGAAAACAAGATACGCGAGGCGGCTCCCTCGCCGTCGTGCCACATGATTGCTTCCGTGAGGTTGCGTGCCCGTCCGTCGTGCAGGAAATACGTATGTCCGTTTACCAACTCCTGCAATCCTATGCCCCAAAGAGGGGTTGTGCGCCATTCGCATCCCATGGCAAGTCCGCTGGGGTAGTCGTCGTCGAGCCCCGGCCCCATGTCGTGGAGGAGGAAGTCGGAATAAGGATGGATAACCTGGTTGCCCAGCCAAGGCAGCTGAGTGTTGTTGAGCAATACCGAGCCGCGGGGGCGTGTATGCAGGGTGACGGTGTGGCAAAGATGACACTTCGCCTCGTAGAACATCTCCTCGCCTCTCTTTATTGTCTCGTCGCTGACCTTACGACGGGCAGGTACGCCGAGGCACTGCATATACAAATCCACGTTCTCCATATCCAGGGTGGACACCTGTATGCCGTAGTTGGCAAAGCCCATCATCTGAGTCTGCCCCTCGCACACCTCCTCCGGGTAGCGGTCGTTGGTGGTGCCAAGGTCGGACGAGAAGCCGAGCTCCACAGTAAGGTCGGCATGCTGGGCTTTATTGCCCGACACCCCGATTTGTTTCTTTCCCCGTTCGGTAATCCAGTTGAGTCTGCCGCTGATGCCATACTCCGGGTAGTTGCTCTGCTCTGCCAGCTTCTGCAGCTCATCCATGTCGAGCGACATCATCTGACCCATCCCCACATGCCGTAGCGGAGCACGCACACTTATGCGCAGGTCGCCGGGAGCGATGCTGTCGGCATACCAGTCCGTTATCTCATAGTGAGGGGTGATGAGACTGTATTTCTCGCCATCGGGGAAGGAGTATTCCTCCTCCGTATAGGTTGCCTTCAGCTTACCTTCGGGCGTGGAGCCGTAGATGGCTTGGTCGTGCAACACTCGTCCGTACTCGGGGAAGAAGCCGCCCCCTTTGCGGGTGATATATATCAACACCGAAGAGAAACCGTAGCTGCCCGAGCCTCCGTCGGTAAACAAGGTGGGCTTGGTGCGCCCGGCACCCTTGTGACAGCTGGCGCAAGAGTAGCCGGCGTATACCGGTCCCAATCCTCCCAGTCCCCCGCTCTCGTCAACGCCGCGCGAGGTGTCGTAGAGACTGTTTCCGCGGTTGAAGCGGTCGCTAAGCTCTCCCGTGACCCATTCGGCTGCCATGTCGTAGGCATCGGGCCCGGTGGAGAAGATTGTGGAGTAGCCTGCCGAGAGCTCTTCCTGCTTGGCAACACTGCCGTTGGGCTTCCTTATCAGAGTGTCGTCTAATCCCTTTTCGCAGGAAGAGCACAGCATGCCGACCAATAAAGACAGTATGGAAAGATTAAAGTGTTTCATAACTTACCCAACCTATCTTTTTGGTTCATGTTAGTTGGCACCCAGCTTTGTGCGCACTTCTTTCAACACATCCACCACTTCGGCGCAAGCATCTTGAGCGGCTGTAACCTCGGGGTAGAGTGTAACGTCGAGGTGGTTGCGGAAGGGAGCGGGGATGTTTTCGATGGCTGCGATGGCAGCGTTGATTTTTGTCTGCACCTCAGTGTCGAGCGAGGCGTCCACCTTCTTTACCAATGCCGAGAGGCTGGTGGCGCTGATGGAGCCGTTGCGGCTGCCGAAGTAGCAGTTGCGTACGCCCTTGATGTTGTCGGAATAGTCGGTGATGGAGTTCCAGCTATACCACGACTCAACCGACAGGAGTCCTTTCTCGGGGTCTTCCTTGTAGTTGTTCACGGGGTCACCAATCTTGGCTTCTCCCACTTCGTTGGCGATGTTTGCCATGCCGCCTTCTTCACCGAGGATGAATGCCAGTACGGTTTCTGCCGACGAGTATCCCTTGGCTCCGCTATGCTCTTTCAGTATCTTACCATAGGCAGTGCTCCATTCCGAGTCGTTTGTCAAGCCTTCGCTCCATGCCTTATAGAGGGTCTCGGTGTCGCGTGCCAAGTCGCTCACGACAATTTTCAGATAGTTCTTCACGTTTGCCGAGGTGAGGTCCACGTTGTCTTGCTTCTCAGTGATGACGCGTGCTTCGCCGTCGTAGAACATAAGATATTCTGCGGTGTGGAACCCTCTAAGCATCTGGTTCGACTCGCTGTCGCCCTCAACGCTGCTGAAGTCGCCCGAGGCAATAATCTCGTTGATACCCGAACGGTCGAGCGGCCAGGTGTCCATACCCGGGTCGAGGTTTAGGTCCGTTGCCGGTCCGCCAAGGTGTGCTTCGCTGTATTCCCAAGGCTCGCGGGCTTTTCGCCATGCGTCGCAGGCAGCCTCCAGGTCGCTCTGGCTTCCGCTGGCAGCAAAAGCATCCACTTTCTCTTTGAGGGCATTGACGTTGTCGAGCATATCCTTGTATGTTGGCACAACAACATTGTCTACATATGTGGTGATAACCGCATTCATCTCTGCCTCGGTAATCTCTGTGACATCTGTGGGGTCGTCTTCGTTATTGTCTTCGCTGCAGGAAGTGCCACCCATGCAAACGGCAAGGGCAAGGAGGGCTGCCCACCAAATACTCTTCTTTTTCATTTCTGTTTTCATTTTCTATAGTTGTTTGTTTTCGTTATTTCTCAATGTTATTTGCCAAAGAACCATGCTATGTAGGCGATGCCGATGGATACCATG
>CAVGKO010000019.1:2780-15091 GCA_963629885.1 Anaerobutyricum sp. | reverse complement strand
TTTCTTCCATTTTTTCACTCGAAAAATGCTAGACGAGGGACTTTCTTCCATTTTTCCGCCCGAAAAATGCTAGACGAGAGACTTTCTTTCGTTTTTCCGCTCGAAAAATGCTAGACGAGGGACTTTCTTTTACCCCGTGGTAGCGCGAGGTATAATCTCAGTGCTTTTCTTGTCTTTCAAAGTTTATTCCGAAAAGCATCTGCCATAATTGTGGTTTGCAAATCCGTAATTCGTATACGCCCTCCGAAGGGATTCTCCTTGTAATTTTGTGTCTGAGAAGTAAAACAAGAATGATATGAATCGTCGAACGTCACGTTTGAACCACGCTGCCGCAACAATTGGCATATCCATCACAAGGGAAACCAAATCCTTATCTGCGTGGGCGGCGAAGGATGGTATCAGGAATGGGGTAAAGAGGCCCAAAAGCTTCACCCCGGAGACGTGGTAAACATACCCGCCGAAGTGAAGCATTGGCATGGCGCCTCGGCAGATTCGTGGTTTCAGCACATAGCCATCGCCGTACCCTCCGAAGGCGCAACAAACGAATGGCTTGAGGAAGTGACCGACGAGGAATACAACAAATTGTAGCCTTCCAAGAGATAAGCCACCCGGCGGCACCTTGGGGGGAAATCTCTTTTGTATTTATAGGCGGAGTATGACTATCTTTGCCCAAAGAAACAAAGAGAAATACAACAATGACTTTCAAATACGATGTGATTGTAGTAGGTGCCGGTCATGCCGGCTGTGAAGCCGCCGCCGCCGCCGCAAATCTGGGCTCAAAAACACTTCTCATAACCATGGACATGAACAGGATTGCACAAATGAGTTGCAATCCTGCCATCGGTGGCATCGCCAAAGGACAGATAGTTCGCGAGATTGATGCCTTGGGAGGATATATGGGCATCGTTACAGACCAAACCGCCATTCAGTTTCGCATGCTGAACCAAAGCAAAGGCCCCGCCATGTGGAGCCCGCGTTCACAAAGCGACCGCAACCGTTTCATCGGTTACTGGCGAGGAATCCTTGAGCATCTCCCCAACCTTTATATGTGGCAAGACACCGTCCGCGAAATCCTTGTGGAGGGAGACAGTGTCTGCGGCGTCAAGACCAATATGAACGTGGAGTTTCGTGCAAAAAGTGTCGTATTGACCAACGGAACCTTCCTGAATGGTCTGATGCATATCGGGCGGACACAGATTCGCGGCGGACGAATCTCAGAGCCGGCTGCCACAGGGCTGACCGAGCAATTGGTTTCGCTCGGCATTCAGTCGGGACGGATGAAGACGGGCACACCGGTTCGTATCGACGGAAGAAGCGTGCATTTCGATGAAATGGGAGAACAACCCGGAGAAAACGATTTCCACAAGTTCTCATACCTTGACCTCCAACCGCGACGCCCGCTGAAGCAACTAAGCTGCTGGACCACGTTCACAAACGAAGCTTGTCACGACATTCTGCGCAAGGGCCTCCCCGACTCTCCGCTATACAACGGACAAATCAAGAGCATAGGGCCGCGCTACTGCCCGAGCATAGAGACTAAAATCGTAACCTTTGCCGACAAGAACCAACATCAACTGTTCTTGGAGCCCGAAGGCGAAACCACCGAGGAATATTACCTGAATGGTTTCTCTTCGTCCCTTCCTCTCGATATCCAATTGCGAGCCTTGCAAGCCATCCCGGCTTTCCGGGACGTTCAAATCTATCGTCCGGGATATGCCATTGAATACGATTTCTTCGACCCGACACAGTTATATCACAACCTTGAGACCAAACGAATCCATAACCTTTTCTTCGCCGGGCAAATCAACGGAACCACCGGATACGAAGAAGCAGGCGGGCAAGGCCTCATGGCGGGCATCAATGCCCATATCAATTGCCACGGCGGAAGTCCCTTCGTTTTGGGACGTGACGAGGCTTATATCGGTGTATTAATAGATGACCTCGTAACAAAGGGAGTGGACGAGCCCTACCGAATGTTTACCTCCCGCGCCGAATACCGCATATTGCTCCGACAAGACGATGCCGACATGCGATTGACCGAGAAATCCTACAAGCTTGGTTTGGCTCGCGAGGACCGATACACGCTGCTCACCGAAAAGAAAGAACAGAGAGATGCCATCATCCGTTTTGCCGAGAACTACTCCGTGAAGCCCCAATACATAAATGCCGAGCTGGAGAACATCGGGACAACACCCCTCGCCCACGGATGTAAGCTGATAGACCTTTTGTCTCGTCCGCAGATTTCAATTGAAGTTGCAGCCCGGCTCGTTCCCGACTTCCAGGCAGAACTGGACAAAGTATCCGCCTCACGAAAGGAAGAGATTATTGAAGCAGCAGAGATATTGATTAAGTACAGCGGATACATTCGTCGCGAACAAATCATAGCAGACAAAATCAATCGCCTTGAGAACATCCACATCAAGGGCAAGTTTGATTATAATTCCATTCTATCTCTATCAACAGAGGCTCGGCAGAAGCTAACGCGAATAGACCCCGAGACAATTGCCGTCGCAAGCCGCATCCCGGGAATTTCACCGAGCGACATAAACATCCTATTGGTGCTACTCGGGAGATAAAGGGTGGTTGTTCCACGTGAAACAAGAAAAAGGAATGAACATAGAAGCCGAGAAATATATTAGAACAATCCTCTCCATCCTGCCTGAAAAGCCGGGGTGCTATCAGTATTTCGACAAGACGGGGACTATTATATATGTAGGCAAGGCCAAAAACTTGAAGCATCGCGTATCGTCGTACTTCAACAAAGAACCCGAGAGCAACAAGACGCGCGCGCTGGTTCAGCAAATCCGAGATATCAAATACATTGTTGTAAACACGGAGGAAGACGCATTCTTATTGGAGAATAGTCTGATAAAGCAATACCAGCCCCGCTACAATGTATTGTTGAAAGACGACAAGACATATCCCTCCATCACAATCAAGAACGAATATTTTCCACGCGTGTTCCAGACGCGAAGCATAGTAAGGGACGGGTCGCAATATTATGGTCCATATCCGTCTGTACGCACAGCCAAAATCATGCTGCAGATGCTCAAAGAGCTTTATCCGCTACGCTCCTGCAAGCACGCCCTGACACCGGAAAGCATTGCCGCCGGGAAATATAAAGTTTGCTTGGAATATCACATCAAACGATGCAAGGCCCCATGCATAGGTCTGCAAACAATGGAGGAGTACCAAGAGAACATCTCCGAGATAAAAGAGATACTCCGCGGAAACATATCGCAAATCAGCAATCACCTATACGAAGAGATGCAAGCCCTCGCCTCTGAACTTAGGTTCGAAGAGGCACAAAAGGTGAAAGAGAAATACGAGGCGATTGAGAACTATCGCTCCAAATCGACAGTGGTCACGCCCATGCTCCATAATATAGATGTGTTCTCTTTGATAGAAAACGAGAAATCCGCTTATATCAATTTTATGCACATCGGGAACGGCAGCATTGTTCAGGCTTACACCTTTGAATACAAGAAGCGTTTGGACGAGACCAAAGAGGAGTTGCTGGGGTTGGGAATTGTAGAGATGCGCCGCAGGTTTAAAAGCTCGGCACGAGAGATTATTGTCCCCTTCGATATGGACATGGAGATGGAGAATGTCCATTTCATAGTGCCACAACGCGGGGACAAGAAGAAGCTGTTGGAGCTCTCGGAAATGAATGTCAAGCAATTCAAGATAGACAGACTGAAACAAGCCGAGAAGCTCAATCCGGAGCAACGAAGCACACGTATCCTGAAAGAATTGCAAGACGCCCTTCACCTAAGCAACCTGCCGACACATATAGAATGCTTCGACATCTCGAACACTCAAGGCAGCGATTCCGTTGCCGGATGTGTTGTGTTTAAGATGGCCAAGCCCTCAAAAAAAGACTATCGCAAATACAACATAAAGACTGTTGTTGGTCCTGACGATTATGCATCCATGAAAGAGGTAGTACATCGCCGTTATAGCAGGATGGTGAACGAAGGGTCTCATCTGCCCGACCTAATCATAACCGATGGCGGGAAAGGGCAAATGGGAGTGGTGCGCGAGGTTATTCAAGACGAGCTCCACTTAGACATACCCATCGCCGGATTGGCAAAAGACGGGAAGCACCGAACATCAGAACTGCTTTTCGGCTTCCCTCCCATTACCGTCGGCATGCCCCTGCAAAGCCGCATGTTTCGTTTCCTCACCGAGGTGCAAGACGAGGTGCACCGCTTTGCCATCACATCTCACAAAGCAAAACGAAGCAAAAGCCAGACACGTTCAGAGCTGGACAGCATCAAGGGTATTGGCGAGAAGACAAAGACGCTGCTTTTGCATCGCTATAAGAGCGTGAAAAGAATTCGGGAAGCCGGCGCTCAAGAGCTTAAGGATCTTATCGGTGAGGCAAAGACAAAAGCATTAATAAACGGGCTAAAGCAATAAAAGATATGAGAACAGTTATACAACGCGTGCAGCATAGCTCCGTCACGATTGGCGGAAAGCTCAAATCGCAGATAGGGAAAGGGTTGTTGGTATTGGTAGGCGTGGAAGATTGCGACACGGAGGAAGACATAGAATGGCTGTGTAAGAAGATTGCCAACCTGCGCATATTCGACGACGAGAACGGAGTGATGAACCGCTCTGTTATTGAATGCGGGGGCGAAGTGATGGTAATCAGTCAATTCACGCTCTTCGCCTCCACAAAGAAAGGGAATCGTCCCTCCTACCTCAGAGCCTCGAAGCACGACTTTGCCATCAAGATGTACCAATCGTTTTGCAACGAAATGGACCTGCAGATAGGCAAGAGGATTGCCACCGGCGAGTTTGGGGCAGACATGAAAGTGGAATTGTTGAACGACGGGCCGGTCACAATCCTGATTGACTCGAAAAACAAAGAATAAGATGGCTGAGATTACCTTACGTGAAGCTCAAGAGAGAGTGGACCAATGGATAAAGACCTATGGCGTACGCTACTTCAACGAGCTGACGAACATGACAATCCTTACCGAAGAGGTAGGCGAATTGGCACGCATCATGGCACGCACCTATGGCGAGCAGTCGTTTAAGGAGAGCGACAAAAACCGTGACTTGGGCGACGAGATGGCGGATGTGCTTTGGGTTCTGATATGTTTGGCAAACCAGACCAACGTGGATTTGACCAAAGCTTTTGAGAAGAACATCCAAAAGAAAACCCTTAGGGACAAAGAACGACATATAAACAACAAGAAATTAGACATATGACACACGAACACAATTGCAATTGCGGTCACGACCACGACCACGAGGCTCCTATCATGGACAAATACCACGAGGCCTTTACCAAATTCGACCCTGCCGAAGGGGAAGAGACAGTGCACAAACACGTAGCATCGATTCTTGAGCTTCACGAGAAGGAGAACTTCAACGCCGACACCTTGAAAAAGATACACGGGCTCATTGACCTTACGTCGCTTACAAGTATCGACACAAAGGAGAGCATCTGGAGGATGGTGGACCGCGTGAACGACTTCGAGGGCACCCGTCCCGATGTCCCAAACGTTGCAGCTATATGCACCTATCCCATCTTTGTGGACACCGTGAAGCAGGCCCTGACGGCGCAAAACGTAAAGATTGCTTCCGTTTGCGGAGGATTTCCTTCTTCGCAGACATTCGTGGAAGTGAAGATAGCGGAGACAGCCATGGCAGTGATGTCGGGAGCCGAGGAGATAGACATCGTGATGAATCTCGGATACTTCTTGGAGGAGAACTACGAGGAATTGGCGGCAGAGATACAAGAGGTGAAAGACAGCTGTCGCGAAGGCAAGCTGAAAGTCATACTCGAAACCGGAGCCCTTTGCACGCCCGACAATATCCAAAAGGCAGCTATCCTTGCCATGTATTCGGGTGCAGACTTCATCAAGACCTCAACGGGTAAGGGCTACCCCGGAGCAACGCCTCAAGCCGTGTATACCATGTGCCAAACAATCAAGAAGTATCACGAAATAACGGGTGAGAAGGTCGGCATCAAGGTGTCGGGCGGCGTACGCACGGCAGAAGACGCCGTCAAGTATTACACTATTGTAAAGGAAGTGTTGGGCAACGACTGGCTCAACAATGATTTGTTTCGTATCGGTGCCAGCAACCTCATGGCGGACATCGAACACAGATTGGGGGAATAAGCGTAAGAGGGTTATTTCTTTCTGTCCACAATGTAGTCTGCCAAGGAGAGCAAGCTCTCGCGGGCATCCGAGGGAGGGAGCTGCATGAGCAGTTCCATGGCCTTGTCGCGATACTCTTTCATTCGCGATTCGGCATATTCGATGCCCCCACTCTTCTTGGCGAACTCTATCAACGCATCAACATTCGCCTGAGAGAAATCTTTGTCGTGAATTATCTGAAGGAAAGAAGCCACGTCTTCGCCCCTACCCTTCTTTAGGGCATACAAAAGAGGCAGGGTAACCTTTCCTTCACGGATGTCGTTGCCGGTAGGCTTTCCGATATTCGTTTCTTTGTAGTAGTCGAAAATATCATCCTTGATTTGGAAGCAATATCCCAGGTTCTCGCCCGCCCGGCGGCATATGCTTATCATCTCCTCGGGGGCTTCTGCCGAGATTGCACCAATCTCCATGCACGAAGAGAGCAAGGAAGCCGTCTTCTTCTTAATCACCTGCATGTAGCAGTTCTCGTCGAGCACCGTCTCCTCGGCAGTCTCCAGCTGTTTGATTTCGCCCTCCGAGAGGTCGCGCCCAAGATTGGACACAATGTTTATGATTTTGAGGTTGCCCGTTTGGATAGAGCGAATCAAGGCTGCGGATAGCACATAGTCGCCCACAAGAACCGACACACGATTGTCGAATATAGCATTCAGGGAAGGCACTCCGCGGCGTTGCTTTGTCTCGTCAATCACGTCGTCGTGGATGAGAGTTGCCGTATGTAGGAGTTCAAGGAAAACAGCCGAATTGATGGTATGGCTCGACACCTTTCCACAAGCTTTTGCCGTCAGCAACACCAACAGAGGGCGGATATGTTTGCCGTTTGTGTGCAATATCTTCTCTATTGCCGCTTGCAGTCGAAGGGTTTCGCTACGAAGCGAAGCCGCAAACTCCTCATTAAAACGTTTGAACTGCTCCGCGACCGGCGCTTCTATTTTCTCTCGACTATCTTTCATAATGCCATTCAAAGATGCGCAAAAGTAGCAAAAAGTATTCAGTAGGCGAGTTTTTTCGTACTTTTACCGCCCTTAGTCACCCTAAAACGTAAAGAAATGAAGCTGCTCCTCATAGATGCGTACGCGTTAATCTACCGTTCGTATTACGCCTTTCTCAAGAATCCGCGAATCAATTCGAAAGGCATGAACACTTCTGCCATCTTCGGGTTTATCAACAGCATGGAGGATGTACTTAAGCGCGAGAGCCCTACGCACGTTGCCGTCTGCTTCGACCCCTCGGGGCCAACGTTTCGTCACGAGGCATACGAAGACTATAAGGCACAGCGCGAAGAGACGCCGGAGGTAATACGGCAGTCCGTCCCCATCATCAAGGATATTGTAAAGGCATACCGCATCCCGTTGCTCGAGGTAAGTGGCTATGAGGCCGACGACGTGATTGGCACCATTGCTCATCAAGCCGAGGAGGAAGGTTTCGACGTTTATATGATGACGCCTGACAAGGACTACGGGCAGCTGGTGACGGACCACGTGTTTATGTATCGCCCCAAGTTCGGCGGCGACTACGAGGTGTTGGGCGTAAAGGAGGTGTTGAGCAAATACTCGTTGACTAAGGTCAGCCAGGTCATTGACTTGCTCGGGCTGATGGGCGACAGCTCCGACAACATCCCGGGATGCCCGGGCGTTGGGGAGAAGACGGCACAAAAACTGCTCGCCGAATTTGGCTCCATCGAGAATCTGCTCGACAACACCGACAAACTTAAGGGCGCCCTTCAAAAGAAGGTGACGGAGAACGCCGAGCAAATCCGCTTCTCAAAATTCTTGGCAACGATACGGACAGACGCTCCCGTAAGCTTCGATGCCGAAGAGTGCAAAAGGAAAGAAGCCGACAAGGCACGGCTCACGGAAATATACACTGAGTTGGAGTTTCGAGGATTCATCAATCGCCTTTCGGGAGAAGACAAGAAAACAACCCAAACGAAAGCTCCCGCTCAAGGCTTCCTCTTCGATTTATTTGCGTCCGAGGAGGCGGCTGCTCCAAAATATTCCACTCTCGCGGACTTGAGCAGCACCCCTCACGACTATAAGACTCTTGTTTCAGAAGAAGATAGAGCCTCGTTGGGGCGGTTTTTGGAGGGTCAGGAATTTTTCGCATTTGACACGGAAACCGACGGGCTCGACCCCTTGAGCGCCGAACTTGTAGGAATTTCGTTTGCCGTGAAGGAAAATGAGGCATGGTATGTACCCATACCCAAAGACCGGGAGGAAGCGACGAAGATTGTTGCCACCTTCGCCCCTGCCCTACAAAATCCGAAGTCTACGAAGGTGGGTCAAAACATCAAGTTCGACATCATGGTGCTCCGCAAGTACGGCATCCGGGTAAAGGGTTCGTTGTTCGACACCATGATTGCCCACTACCTGCTCAACCCCGAGCTTCGGCACGGCATGGACTACCTGGCGGAGACATACCTCGGGTATAAGCCCATCCCCATCACCAATCTCATTGGCGAGAAGGGGAAGAACCAACTAAGCATGCGCGACGTGCCTTTGGAGCAAATCAGCGAGTATGCCGCCGAAGATGCCGACGTTGCCTTAAAGCTGAAGAACTTCTTCGCCCCCGAATTAGTGAAGGCGGGGATAGAGCATCTCTTCTCAGACATCGAGATGCCGCTTATCTACGTGCTGGCGGAGATGGAGCTGACGGGCGTCCGCCTCGACACCACGGCACTGAAGCAGTCGTCGGAAGAGCTTACCGAGGCATTGCTCCAAACCGAGAAAGAGATTTACGCATTGGCAGGCACCGAGTTTAATATCAACTCCACCCGACAGGTCGGCGAGGTGCTTTTCGATAGGTTGAAGATTGAAGGAAAGGCCAAGAAGACCAAGACGGGCGGCTATAGCACCAGCGAAGACATCCTCGAGAAGCTACGCGCTAAGCACCCCATTGTTGACAAGCTGTTGGAATATCGCAGGGTGAAGAAGCTGCTTAGCACCTACGTGGACGCGCTGCCCGAGCTTATCAATCCTATAACCGGGAAGGTACACACCTCCTACAACCAGACTGTCACAGCCACGGGCCGCCTCAGCTCCACCAACCCCAACCTTCAGAACATACCCATCCGCAATGCCTTGGGCCGCGAGATACGCAAGGCTTTCATCCCCGACGAGGGTTGCACCTTCTTCTCTGCCGACTATTCGCAGATTGAGCTACGTATCATGGCGCATCTCAGTGGCGATAGGCACATGATTGAGGCCTTCCTCAGCGGGGCAGATATCCATGCCGCCACGGCTGCCAAAATATATGGTATAAAGGTGGAGGATGTCGACAGCGATATGCGTCGCAAGGCCAAGACAGCCAACTTCGGTATCATCTACGGCATCTCGGTGTTTGGTCTTGCCGAAAGGCTCGGCATCCCTCGTCCGGAGGCAAAGGAGCTTATCGACGGCTACTTCAACACCTATCCCGATATCCGTCGCTATATGGACGAAAGCATACGCGTGGCCCGCGAGAAGGGCTACGTGGAGACAATCTTCAAACGCAAACGTTATCTGCCTGACATCAGCTCGCACAACGCCAACGTGCGCGGCTATGCTGAGCGAAATGCCATCAATGCCCCCATACAAGGCAGTGCCGCTGACATTATCAAGGTGGCAATGGTGCGCATCTTCAACCGTTTCGAAGCCGAGGGACTGAAAAGCAAGATGATTCTTCAGGTGCACGACGAACTGAACTTCAATGTCTATGTAGAAGAGCTTGAAACGGTCCGTAAGATTGTGCTTGAGGAGATGGAGGGAGCCATCCGCCTGAAAGTTCCACTCATTGCCGACTGCGGCGAAGGTTCAAACTGGCTGGAGGCACATTAGAATTCCGCCGCAATTGTTTCATGCAATGTAGGAAGAGGCCATTTCCTCCACGCTATTCTATCGCGCGCCGCCGCGGGATGGAATCTCTTCCGCACAATTCTATCGCGCGCCGCCGCGGGATGGAATCTCTTCCGCACAATTCTATCGCGCGCCGCCGCGGGATGGAATCTCTTCCGCACAATTCTATCGCGCGCCGCCGCGGGATGGAATCTCTTCCGCACAATTCTATCGCGCGCCGCCGCGGGATGGAATCTCTTCCGCACAATTCTATCGCGCGCCCCCGCGGGATGGAATCTCCTCCGCACAATTCTATCGCACGCCGCCGCGGGATGGAATCTCCTCCGCACAATTCTATCGCACGCCGCCGCGGGATGGAATCTCCTCCGCACAATTCTATCGCACGCCGCCGCGGGATGGAATCTCCTCCGCACAATTCTATCGCACGCCGCCGCGGGATGGAATCTCCTCCGCACAATTCTATCGCACGCCGCCGCGGGATGGAATCTCTTCCACGCAATTCTATCGCACGCCGCCGCGGGATGGAATCTCCTCCACGCAATTCTATCGCACGCCGCCGCGGGATGGAATCTCCTCCGCATTCCGCCAATCCCCATTGTCGTTTGTCTTTAGTATTTTGGTTATCTTTGCGCATACTAAAAACGAATAAATAAGACAAATCTATGGCATTACAATGTGGCATCGTAGGTCTTCCAAACGTTGGAAAATCTACTCTCTTCAACTGCTTATCCAATGCAAAAGCACAATCAGCAAACTTCCCCTTCTGTACAATAGAACCCAACGTAGGCGTTATTACCGTCCCCGACGAACGTCTCAACAAATTGGCGGAGCTGGTTCATCCGCGACAGATTGTACCCACCACGGTGGAGATTGTAGACATTGCCGGCCTCGTGAAAGGCGCAAGCAAGGGCGAAGGTTTGGGTAACAAGTTCCTCGCCAACATCCGCGAGACAGATGCCATTCTGCACGTGCTGCGTTGCTTCGACGACGACAACATAGTGCATGTTGACGGCAAGGTTGACCCCGTGCGCGACAAAGAAATCATCGATGCCGAGCTGCAGATAAAAGACCTGGAGACCATTGAGAGCCGCATTGTGAAGGTGCAGAAGCAAGCTCAGACGGGCGGCGACAAGCAAGCCAAGCAGGCCTACGAGGTGCTCGTGAAATACAAAGAGGCTCTGGAGCAAGGAAAGAGTGCCCGCACAGTGACGTTCGACACTAAAGACGAGCAGAGGATTGCCCACGACCTCTTCCTCCTTACCAGCAAGCCCGTGATGTATATATGCAACGTGGACGAGGCAAGTGCCATCAGCGGCAACCACTATGTGGATGCAGTGCGCGAGGCAGTGAAGGACGAAGACGCGCAGATTCTGGTTGTAGCCGCCAAGATTGAGAGCGAAATAGCCGAGCTTGAGACCTACGAGGAGAGGCAGATGTTTCTCCAGGAGATTGGGCTCGAAGAGTCCGGCGTGAGCCGCCTCATCAAGTCGGCATACCACCTATTGAACCTCCAGACATTCCTTACTGCCGGTCCCGACGAGTGCCGCGCATGGACCTTCATGAAGGGATGGAAGGCTCCGCAATGCGCCGGTGTAATCCACACCGACTTCGAGAAAGGCTTCATCCGTGCCGAGGTTATCAAATACGAAGACTATATCGGCTACGGCTCGGAAACAGCCGTGAAGGAAGCCGGAAAGATGAGCGTGGAAGGCAAGGACTACATCGTCCAGGATGGCGACATCATGCACTTCCGCTTCAACGTCTAAACCCCTCTCCCATTTACAACTTAAAATATCTGCCCCGTGGCTAAAATATCCGATACCCCATTAATGAAGCAGTACTTCGACATCAAGGCGAAACACCCTGATGCCCTCCTATTGTTTCGTGTGGGAGATTTCTACGAGATGTATGGCAAGGATGCCGTTATCGGTGCAGATATATTGGGGATTGTGCAGACCAAGAGGGCAGGCGGACCGGGAGAATTCATAGAGATGGCGGGCTTCCCTCACCACGCGCTCGACACCTACCTGCCCAAGCTTATTCGCGCCGGCAGACGTGTGGCCATATGCGACCAACTTGAAGACCCCAAAACAACCAAGAAACTGGTCAAGCGCGGCGTTACGGAGCTCGTTACACCGGGCGTTTCCTTCAACGACAATATTCTCAACCATAAAGAAAACAACTTCCTTGCTGCCGTCCACTTCGAGAAGGATGCCTGTGGCATTGCTTTCTTGGATATCTCAACGGGCGAGTTTCTTACCGCCGAGGGGACAATCGACTATATCGACAAACTGCTCAATAACTT
>CAVGKO010000019.1:0-2770 GCA_963629885.1 Anaerobutyricum sp. | reverse complement strand
GTCCTTATCGAACGTGGCAACCGCAGGAAGTTTGAGGAGACATTCGGGAATCACTTCTTTACTTTCGAGATGGAAGACTGGGTATTCTCTTCGGAGGCTGCCGAAGACCGACTGCTGAAACATTTCGAGACAAAAAACCTGAAAGGCTTCGGCGTGGACCATCTCAGGCTTGGAGTGATTGCCTCGGGGGTTATCCTCTATTACCTCGACCAAACCGAACATACACATATATCGCATATAACAACGCTCTCACGCATTGAGGAAGAGCGCTACGTAAGGCTCGATAGGTTTACGGTGCGCAGCCTGGAGCTGGTTGGCACGATGAACGACGGAGGTATCAGTCTGATGGACGTAATCGACAAAACGGTCTCTCCCATGGGCTCGCGTATGTTGCGCCGCTGGGTTCTGTTCCCTCTGAAAGATGTCGCCAAGATTAAGGAACGCCAGAATGTGGTGGACTACTTCTTCCGTCATCCGGAGGTAAAAGACGTGCTTGACGAGCAGATAGAGCAGATTGGTGACCTGGAGCGTATCATCTCCAAGGTAGCCGTGGGGCGCATCTCCCCCCGTGAGATTGTGCAGCTCAAGGTTGCTCTTCAGGCAATAGAGCCAATAAAAGAGCTCTGCACGGCAAGCGATGAGCCCTGCCTCTCACTCATCGGCAAAAAGCTGGATGCCTGCGCGGACATACGCCTTAGGATTGAGAGGGAGATAAACAACGACCCTCCGGCACTGCTAAACAAGGGGGGCGTGATAGCCGGCGGCGTAAGTGCCGAACTCGACGAACTGCGGGCAATAGCCTATTCCGGCAAGGACTACCTCTTACAACTTCAGCAACGGGAGATTGAGAAGACCGGTATCCCGAGCTTGAAGATTGCCTTCAACAACGTGTTTGGCTACTACATAGAGGTGCGCAATGCCCACAAGGAGAAAGTCCCGGCAGAATGGATACGCAAGCAGACACTTGTAAACGCCGAACGCTATATCACCGAGGAGCTGAAAGAATATGAAGAGAAGATTCTTGGTGCGGAAGAAAAGATTCTTTCTCTCGAAGCCCGCTTGTTTACCGAATTGGTGACGTCTCTTGCGGAATACATTACGCCCATCCAAATGGATTCAAACCTGATAGGCCGCTTGGATTGCCTGCTGTCGTTTGCCAAAGCCGCAGAGGCCAACAATTATATCCGTCCCAACGTGGACGATTCGGATGTCATAGATATAAAATCGGGCCGCCATCCGGTTATTGAAAAGCAGTTGCCATCCGACGAGACCTATATATCCAACGATGTATATCTGGACAACGAACGGCAACAGATTTTGATTATCACAGGCCCCAATATGGCGGGAAAGTCGGCACTGCTGCGTCAGACGGCATTGATTACGCTTATGGCTCAAATCGGTTGCTTTGTGCCTGCCGAGTCTGCCCATATCGGCATAGTGGATAAGATATTCACACGTGTGGGGGCTTCCGACAATATCTCCATCGGCGAATCCACTTTCATGGTGGAAATGAGCGAGGCAGCCAACATACTCAACAATATGACCTCGCATAGTTTGGTCCTTTTCGATGAGTTGGGACGCGGAACAAGCACCTACGACGGCATTTCTATTGCTTGGGCAATCGTGGAATATATCCATGAGCATCCGCAAACCCGAGCCAAGACACTCTTTGCCACCCACTATCACGAGCTGAATGAGATGGAGCGCTCCTTCAAGCGAATAAAGAACTATAACGTGTCGGTAAAAGAAGTTTCCAACAAGGTGATATTCCTTCGCAAACTGGTTCCCGGTGGTAGCGAACACAGTTTCGGTATCCACGTGGCAAAGATGGCGGGCATGCCTAAAAGTATAGTGAAACGTTCCGGTGATATATTGAAACAGCTTGAGACAGACAACCGACAGGAAAGCATCAGTTCTCGAGGCAAAAAGCGGGTTGTATCGAAGCCCGTACACGATATTGCCTCCGCTGCCGAAGGTTTCCAGCTCAATTTCTTCCAACTCGACGACCCCGTATTAAGCCAGGTGCGCGACGAGATATTAAACCTCGATATCAACAATCTCACCCCGGTAGAGGCGCTCAACAAACTGAACGAAATACGGAAAATAGTCAAGGGAAAATAAGAGGGCGTTGTGTTATTGTTTGCAGGATGTAAAAACTTTACTACTTTTGTTGTATTGAAAACAAACAAAATATCAATAGGTTATGGCAGGTATTAAACAATTCGTACAAGACGCAGAAGAAAAGATGTCGTTCGCAATCGACTATCTCGATGAACAATTGGCACACATCCGTGCAGGAAAGGCAAACCCCAAAATCCTCGACGGGGTTAAAGTACCTTATTATGGTAGTATCGTTCCGCTTTCAAATGTGGCAACTATTACCACTCCCGATGCAAAGACAATTGTAATCACACCATGGGAGAAACCCCTTATCAAAGAGATTGAGAAAGCTATTCTTAACTCTGAGGTTGGTATCACTCCGGAAAACAATGGCGAAATTATTCGTTTGGGCATTCCCCCGCTTACCGAAGAGCGTCGTCGCAATCTTGCAAAACAGTCGAAGCAAGAAGCCGAAACAGCAAAAATAAGTATCCGTAATGCCCGTAGGGATGCCATAGAAGCCGTGAAGAAAAGCGTTAAAGCTGAGGGTACCCCCGAAGACGTGGCAAAAGATACGGAAGCGGAAATCCAAAAAACACACGACAAGTACATCAAGAAGGTAGACGACCTCTATGCTGCCAAGGAAAAAGAAATAATGACAGTATAACTC
>CAVGKO010000018.1:0-15459 GCA_963629885.1 Anaerobutyricum sp. | reverse complement strand
GATAGAAGGTGTGAAGAATGTGGAAGTAAACCTTGTATTCGAGCCTGAGTGGAACAAAGACATGATGTCGGAAGAGGCAAAATTGGAACTCGGTTTCTTATGAATTCATTGCGGAACAAAATATTCTTTGTATCGGACGCCCATTTGGGCGCCCGATTTCATAATGACCCGCTCGCAATTGAAAAGAAACTGGTGCGCTGGATGGACAGTGTCAAGAGCGAGGCTAAAGCAATCTATTTTTTGGGGGATATGTTCGATTATTGGTACGAATACAAATATGTCGTGCCAAAAGGTTTCACGCGTTTTCTTGGCAAGATGGCCGAACTGGCGGACAGCGGCGTGGAAATCCATATCTTTATTGGCAACCACGATGTCTGGATGTTTGATTATCTGCCCCGGGAAGTAGGCGCAGTTGTTCATCGCGATGTGTTGGAGGTTGACCTGCTTGGCAAGCGTTTCTTCCTCGGGCATGGCGACGAGGTGGATTATCGTAGCAAGTCTTTCCGTTTTATCAGAGCATTGTTTCGCAACAAACTCTGTCAACGTTTGTACGCAGGGATACATCCCAGGTGGAGTTTCGCATTTGCGTTGGGATGGTCGCTAAACAGCAGGAAAAAGGGGTTGGAATATCAGAAAAGAATCCCGACCGAAAGGCGCGGAGGATACCTGATAGCCTTTGCCAAAAAATATCTGAAAACGCATCCGGATATTAACTTCTTTATTTTTGGTCACATTCATAGGATGCTTGATGTGACACTTTCCGAGACATCCCGTCTGTTGGTGACGGGCGATTGGATGAACCTGTTCTCGTATATAGTATGGGATGGGGAAAACCTCACTCTCGAAAAGTTCGAAGCGGGTTCTCCCCAATAGTTTTATTTCCCTAAGATATCCATCGTATCCGAAGCAATCATATACTCTTCGTCAGTGGGCACAACCATGATTGTGACCTTGCTGTCGGGAGCACTGATTACCATTTCTTTTCCGCGCATACCTTCGTTCTTCTGCGCATCAATCTTCATGCCCATGTATTCCATGTTTTCGCATACGATACGGCGTGTGGACCATTGGTTCTCGCCAACGCCACCTGTCCAAACCAGTATGTCGCAACCGCCCATGGCAGCTGTGTAGGCGCCGATGTATTTTTTGATGCGATAGTTGTAGACTTCCAATGCCATAGCGGCGCGTTTGTTGCCTTCAGAGATAGCTTTCTCGAGGTCACGCATATCGGAAGAGACACCGGAAAGACCCATAACACCGCTTTGTTTGTTGATTAGGTTAGACAAACCCTTTGCATCCAGGTTTTCCTTGTCCATAATAAACGAGAGAGCGCCGGCATCAACATCACCGCAACGGGTACCCATCAACAGTCCTTCAACCGGGGTGAGTCCCATGGAAGTATCCACGCATTTTCCACAGTTTATGGCGGCAATGGAACCGCCGTTACCAATGTGAGCTGTGATAATTCTCTGCTTGTTGTAGTCCACGCCAAGAATCTCACAGGCGCGGTGCGACACATAACGATGGCTGGTTCCGTGGAAGCCATAGCGGCGCACACCATATTTTGTGTACAGTTCGTAGGGCAGACCATACATATAAGCCTTTTCGGGCATTGTCTGGTGGAAGGCTGTATCGAACACACCTACTTGCGGGATATTCGGAATCAAGGCTGCCATTGCCGTAATACCTTTCAGGTTTGCCGGGTTGTGCAGCGGAGCGAGGTCCGAGCATTCCACGATTTTGTCCATAACTTCTTTTGTCAGCAGCACGCTGGAGGCAAACTTCTCTCCTCCATGTACTACGCGATGACCAACGGCATCGATTTCGTTATACGACTTGATGCAGCCGTAGGTTTTGTCCGTCAAGACACTTAGGATAAAACCTATACCATCCTGATGGTCGGGAATGTCTTTTTCAAGAACAACTTTCTCGCCGTTCGAGGCCGTGAGCTTTAGGAAAGCGCCGGGCAAACCGATTTTCTCGATGCCACCCTGTGCCAACACATTGCCGGAGGTCATGTCGAACAACTTATATTTGATGGAACTGCTGCCGCAGTTCAAAACCAATACTTTCATGATTCAAATTTTTATGGATTATTTCTTTGCAGCTTTCAAACCGATTGCCTGATTGCAGGCAATAGCCACCATTTTATATACATCGTCTACCGAGCAACCGCGTGAGAGGTCGTTGACAGGAGCAGCCATTCCCTGAAGAATAGGTCCAACTGCCTCGGCATCGCCCAGGCGTTGTACCAATTTGTATGCGATGTTGCCTACTTCCAGAGTCGGGAACACCAATACGTTGGCTTTGCCTGCCACTTCACTGCCCGGAGCTTTCAGCGAAGCCACCTTCTCAACCAATGCAGCGTCGGCCTGCAGCTCGCCGTCTATCTTCAACTCGGGTGCCATCTCTTTTGCCAAGCGTGTTGCTTCAACAACCTTGTCCACCATCTCGTGCGAAGCACTGCCTTTGGTGGAGAAGCTAAGCATTGCTACGTGCGGCTCCACGTCAACGAGATTGCGTGCTGTGGCGGCAGTGGCAATGGCAATGCTTGCCAGCTCGGATGCATTGGGGTTAGGCATAACGGCGCAATCGGCAAATACCATGATACCATTTTTGCCGTATTCAGGTTTCTTTGTGAACATAAGGAATGCGCCGGATACGCAGCTCATGCCCGGAGCAGTCTTGATAATCTGCAGAGCGGGACGAAGCACGTTGCCCGTTGTGTTTTGTGCTCCCGCAATCTCGCCATCGGCATCACCCGACTTAATCATCAAGCAAGCGAGATACAGAGGGTCTTCAACCAATACGGCAGCCTTCTCAGGAGTCATTCCCTTCTTTTCGCGCAGGTGGAAAAGCAAGTCGGCATAGTCGGCTTTCTTTGCGTGGCTCTTGGGGTCTACAATAGTTGCCTGCCCAATGTGAGTTAGGTTGTGAGTGGCTGCCAGAGAGGATATTTCTGACGGATTTCCAATCAGAATAATGTCGGCAACTTTGTCCGCCAACAAACGGTCGGCGGCCTTCAGTGTTCTTTCTTCTGTTCCTTCAGGAAGAACTATGCGCTGCTTATTAGCTTTAGCGCGTGCAATGATTTCTTGCATTAAATCCATAGTGGAAAATATTTTATGAGATTTGTAAATGCTACTTCTGAGGCACAAAAGTAGGCAAAACTGCCATACCGAGTTTGCAAAAAACCAAAAAGATTTGTGGTGGAGGCTGCGCAGCCCGGAAGATTTAACAGTAGTTCACCACTTCCCGTTCGCCGGAGAGGATTTGTTGCAGGTTTTCTGCTGAGACATTGATTTCCAGTTTGCCGTTTTGAGCCACGGATATCTCACCACGTTCCTCGGAGACAACGATAATCAGCGCATCTGTTTCGAACGACATTCCGAGGGCCGAACGGTGGCGAAGTCCGAGGTCTTTTGGCAGGGCAACATTTCGTGCCACGGGGAGGATGCAGCCTGCGGCGCGGATTTTTCCGCCTGCAATAATCATTGCCCCATCGTGAAGCGGACTGTTCTTGAAGAAAATATTCTCTATCAGTCGGGCATTTACGTCGGCGTTAAACATTTCGCCCGTGTGCTCAAAGGCTGTCAAATCCACCTCTTGCTGCACGGCAATCAGAGCCCCGGTATATTTGCGTGCCATATTCATGCAAGCCAGCACAGTTGGAGCGATGAATTTTCCTTTGTCCTCGCCTTCGGCAGTCTTGCCCGAGAAGAGGTGGCTGAGAAATTTCCATCCCCGGTGAGAGCCGAGCACCATAAGGAATCGGCGGATATCGTCTTGAAACAAGATTACCAGCACAACAACGCCAACGCTTATACATTTGTCCAAGATTGCCCCCATGAGCCGCATTTCCAGCACCTGCGAGATAAGAATCCATACGATAACAAATGAGATAATCCCGCTGAAGATGGCCATGGTGCCGGAGCTCTTCATCAGCTTGTAGGTCTGATAGAGAAAATAGGCGACGAGGAGTACGTCAATCAAATCTTTTATGCCAAAGTGCATCCACATATTATTACTTGCGAATTTCGGTTACTATTTTGATGGCTTCTACGGCTGCCTTCACATCGTGAACACGGAGAATGTCTGCGCCGTTGAGCAGGGCGTAGGTGTTCAATGCCGTCGTGCCGTTGAGGCTCTCCCCGGGCGTAGTGTCAAGGAGTTTATAAATCATGCTCTTTCGGGAAATACCCACCAGGAGAGGAAGACCAAAAGCCTCAAACTCCCACAGGTTTTTCATCAGCTCGTAGTTCTGTCTGAGCGTCTTGCTGAACCCAAAGCCCGGGTCAATTATGATGTCGCATACCCCCATCTCGCGCAGCGTGCTCACCTTCCCGGCAAAATATTTCAGAATTTCCTCCATCATGTCCCCATAGTCGGTATGTTGCTGCATTGTCTGGGGCGTTCCGCGCATGTGCATGAGAATGTATGGCACGTGGAGTTTGGCCACGGTGGCAAACATTTCCGCATCCAATTCCCCTCCGGAGATATCGTTGATGATGGCGGCTCCGTAATCTTCCACACATCGACGTGCGATATTGGAGCGGAAGGTATCAACCGAGACTGCCACATCGGGATAATGCACCCGCAGTATCTCAAGGGCCATGGCGAGACGCTTCATCTCTTCTTCCTCTGTCACCTCCACTGCGTCGGGGCGCGATGAGTAGCCACCCACGTCTATAATCCCTGCTCCCTCCTTAATTATGGTCTCGATTCGTTCCGTTATGGCTGCTTCAGACTGTTTCCGGCTGTCGGCATAGAAGGAATCGGGTGTGACATTCAATATCCCCATCACCACGGGTGTGTGGAGCGGAAATAATGTCCCTTTTATGTTGAGCGATTTGCACATCATCCTGTTTCTTTACCCTCGGGCAAAGGTACAGGATTCTTCATAGAATTACTACTTTTGCCCCCACTAACAACAAACCGTAGAAAGCATGGAAATATCAGAACTATACGGACTCTTTGTCCACCATCCACAGATAACTACCGACAGCCGCAATTGCCCTCCCGGCTCCATTTTCTTTGCCTTGAAAGGCGAGCGTTTTGATGGAAACAAGTATGCGGAAGCAGCGCTCAAGGCGGGATGCGCATATGCCGTTGTGGATAACCCCGAGTATGCCACAGGGGAGCGTACCATTCTTGTTGACGACACACTGAAAACACTCCAACAGCTTGCTCACCGTCACCGCAAGATGCTCGGTATTCCGGTCATTGCCATCACAGGTACAAACGGGAAGACAACTACCAAGGAACTTCTTGCTGCTGTTCTCTCCACAAAATATTGCACACTCTATACCGAAGGAAACTTGAACAATCATATCGGCGTTCCGCTGACCTTGCTCCGTCTCACTCGTGACCACGAGATGGCCGTCGTGGAGATGGGTGCAAGTCATCCCGGAGACATTCGCGAGCTGGTGGAGATTGCCTCGCCCGACTACGGCATCATCACCAACGTGGGCCGTGCTCACCTGGAAGGTTTTGGCTCGTTTGAGGGCGTGGTAAAGACCAAGGGCGAACTCTATGATTATCTCCGCCACACTCGCGGTAAGATTTTTATCAACAGAGAAGACAAAACGCTGCAATCTATTGCCGGAGGGATAGAACAGATAACCTACGGCACGGATGAGGATGAAGATTTTGCCTCGGGGCATGTTGAGAGCTGCGACCCGTTCCTTTCGTTCGACTGGAAGCAGCAAGGCAAGATTCACACCGTAGAAACACATCTTATAGGGGCATACAACCTGAGCAACGCTCTTGCGGCTGTTGCTGTGGGACGCTATTTCAAGATTCCGGCTGAGCGCATAAGCCGTGCCATTGCCGCTTATCAGCCCACCAACAACCGCTCGCAGCTGAAGGAGACGGAGCACAATACATTATTTATTGATGCCTATAATGCCAATCCCAGCAGCATGAAGGTTGCGATAGATAATTTTGCTGCCATAACGGCTTCGCTCAAGGCTGTCATCTTGGGAGACATGCGCGAACTTGGCGAGGACAGCGACAAACTCCACGCCGAGGTGGTGGATACTCTGAAGAAGGCACATTTCGACTGCGTGATGCTCTGCGGCGAGCATTTCCAAAGAGTAGGAGAGGGCTTCACTACATTTGCCACGACGGACGACCTGCTTGCTTCTCTCCAAAGCCATCCCCTCAAAGGTTTCCATATCCTCATCAAGGGTTCACACGGCATGGCGCTCGAAAGAGCCGTACCTCTGCTGTAGGAAAAGTTGCAAGAGACGTGCCCCGCTGCAAAGAGTCCAAGAAAAGTCTGCAGTATGAGAATCGAAAGACTCTTTAACAAAACAAACTCTGTAGTCCGAGAAATTACAGTTTCTTTAACAAAACAAACTCTGCAGTATGAGAATCAACAGACTCTTTAACAAAACAAACTCTGCAGTATGAGAATCAACAGACTCTTTAACAAATCAAACTCTGCAGTCCGAGAATCGAAAGACTCTTTAACAAAAAAGAGTCTGCAGCCCGAGAAATTGCAATTTCTCACGCTGCAGACTTGTTTTTGTGTTAGCGCTCACGGATTCTCATGCTGCAGACTCGTTTTAGTGTTTTCTCCCGTTGGGATTTCAACAAATCCGAACCCTGCAGTCCATGCTCTGAAAACAATCGCCCTCCACCAATAAACTCCATCCCTCTCTTCCTCAATACACGGCAAGGAACGGGGAATGGGGGTAGGAAAAACAGCAAACTGCGTGGAGAAACAAAATATTGGTGTAATTTTGTGGCGTTTAGTTACGAATTGAAAGAAATTTTGAAATAATAGTATCTATGGGAAACAATAAGATTATCGGAGCCAAGATTAAAAGTCTCCGCGAGTCGAAGCAACTCTCCATTGAGGAGGTGGCCGAACGTTCCGGCCTCGGCAAAGAGCAGATTGAACGTATAGAGAACAATGTAGACTTTCCTTCATTGGCGCCGCTTATCAAGATAGCGCGTGTGCTCGGTGTCCGTTTGGGTACTTTCCTCGACGACCAGTCGGAGCTCGGTCCGGTAATCTGCCGCGGAAAAGACTGCAGCGACAAGAACAGCATTGGTTTCACCAACAACTCGATGGCAAACCGCAAGCACATGACATACCATTCCCTTTCGCAAGACAAGTCCGGCAGACATATGGAGCCGTTCCTCATCGAGGTAGCGCCGTCGGAAGAGGGCACGAGTTTCGCGCTTTCCACTCACGAGGGAGAAGAATTTATCTATGTGTTGGAAGGTGTGGTTGAGATAAACTACGGAAAGAACACCTACATCCTGGAGGCGGGCGACAGCATCTACTACGATTCTATCGTTGCCCACCATGTGCATGCAGCAGAGGGCAGCACTGCCAAAATCCTCGGAGTTGTTTATACCCCATACTAATAGGACCGAAGATATGGAGCTACAATTACAAAACAAAACCTTGGGTCAGTGGCTTGAGCATTGGGCTGAGGTTACGCCCGACAAGGAATACATAGTATATTCCGACAGGGACTTGCGCTTCACGTGGAAAGCGTTCAACGAACGCGTGGACAGGATGGCGAAGGGAATGCTCTCTATCGGCGTGGAGCATGGAACGCACGTGGGAATATGGGCAACGAATGTGCCCGACTGGCTGACCTTTCTCTACGCAGCAGCCAAAATCGGAGCCGTTGCCGTAACTGTGAACACCAACTACAAGCAAAACGAACTGGAGTTTTTGGTCGAGAATGCCGACATTCATACAATGTGTATCACCGACGGAGTGTTCGACGGGAGTTACGTTGACATGATGTATACCATGCTCCCCGAATTGAAGGAATCGCAGCGTGGCTACATGAACAGCAAACGTTTCCCGCGGCTTAAGAATGTGGTTTATATCGGCCAGGAGAAATACCGCGGAATGTATAACACTCCGGAACTTCTCCTCTTGGGCGAGAACGTGAGCGACGAATGCCTTGAGGAAGCCAAGAAGAAAGTCAGCTGTCACGATGTTGTAAACATGCAATACACCTCCGGCACAACCGGATTCCCCAAGGGAGTCATGCTGACACATTATAACATTGCCAACAACGGCTTGCTTACAGGCGAGCACATGAAATTTACTGCCGACGACAAGCTCTGTTGCTGTGTGCCGCTTTTCCACTGCTTCGGCGTGGTATTGGCATCCATGAACGTGTTGACGCACGGCTGTACGCAGGTGATGGTAGAGAAGTTCGACCCGCTGGTTGTGCTGGCATCTGTCCACAAGGAGCGCTGCACGGCTCTCTACGGTGTGCCTACAATGTTCATCGCCGAGCTTAATCATCCGATGTTCTCGATGTTCGACCTCACCTCGCTCCGCACCGGCATCATGGCAGGCTCGCTTTGCCCCATTGAGCTGATGCGTCAGGTGGAAGAGAAAATGTATATGAAGATAACCAGCGTGTATGGTCTCACGGAGACATCTCCCGGCATGACTCATTCGCGCATCGACGACCCCGAGGAAGCTCGCTACACCACAGTCGGACGAGATTACGAGTTTACCGAAGTGCGCGTGATAGACCCCGAGACAGGCGAGGAATGTCCCGTTGGCGTACAGGGCGAGATGTGCAACCGCGGCTACAACACGATGAAGGGCTACTACAACAATCCCGAAGCCACAGCCGAAGTGCTCGACAAGAACGGATTCCTCCACAGCGGCGACCTCGGCGTGAAAGACGAAAACGGATACTATCGCATCACCGGACGTATCAAGGATATGATTATCCGCGGTGGCGAGAATGTATATCCTCGCGAGATAGAAGAGTTCCTCTATCACCTGGAAGGAGTGAAAGACGTGCAGGTGGCTGCCGTGCCGTCGAAGAAATATGGCGAGGAAGTGGGCGCTTTCATTGTCTTGCATGAGGGAGTGAAGATGACGGAAGAGGAGGTGAAAGACTTCTGCCGTGGCAAAATTGCCCGCCACAAGATTCCGAAATACATTTTCTTTGTCGACACCTTCCCGATGACCGGCAGCGGAAAGATTCAGAAGTTCAAACTGAAAGACCTAAGCCTTAAGTTGCTTGCCGAGCGTGGCATCACGCCGGTATAATTCTTCCTTAGGGCAAGAAATAAAAAAGCGGCATCGCAGACCTAAGGTCTGCGGTGCCGCTTTTTTGATTATGACAGGAGAGATTATATCTTCTTTTCGATAACAGCCTGCACAACGTTCAGCACGTAGTCGCCCAGCTTCTCCGACTCCCCGACGAGGTCCATATAATATACGCCGTCTTGGTATTGATACTTCTTTGCGTTGATATCTTCCATATTCCGGTTCTTAAGCTGGTTGCGGTAGTTGTTAATCTCGTTTTCGAGGTTGTAGGACTGGTTGATGTCGTCGTGCACCACTTCCTGAAGCTTGAGAATATCGTTCATTCTGGTCAGCGCCTTATCCAAGAGGGCAAACATCTGGTCGATGTTGTGGTTTTGCTCGTCAGTAAACACCGACTTGCCATCGTTGCGACGGCGTATGCCACGCGCCAGGTTGTTGCACGAATCGGCAATGCTCTCTATCTCCGTAACGGCGCGGAGCATGATGCGAATCTCTTCCTTACTCTCCGAACTCAGTCGGCCCTCGGAAACGAGCGTGAGGTAGTTGGCTATCTCCACCTCCATGCGGTCGCTTATGTTCTCGTATTTCTCAACGCGGTTGTATATCTTCAGGAAGTTGTCTTCGTCTTTCTCATAGAACAGGTCCTTTACCATGCCGAACATACGCTGCGTACGTTCTCCAAACACTGCAATCTCCTTCTTTGCCTGCATCAGCGACAGCTCGGAGGTGGAAAGCATGCCCGAGGGGATGTATTTCAGTTGGAACTCTTCTTCGTCGCCTCCATTCTTAGGCTTGATTATTGCCGAGCAAACGTAGACATAGAGCTTGACGAACCAAATCATGATGCATACGTTCGTTATGTTGAAGGTGGTATGAAACAGCGAGAGACCATACGACACGGAAACCTGCAAAGTCAACAGCTGCTGCTGGAGAGCCTGAAGGTGCGGGTCGGTGAGTGTAGCGCCGGAGGTTATCAGCGATATTGTTTCCGGGTCGAGCGTGCTTAGAAACTGCTCCATCGCAGTTGGGTCGCCCGGACCATAGTTGGTTACAATCCACGACACCATATTGGTGAACGGATAGAAGAGCACCATCACCCAGCATACGCCGAACACGTTGAACATAAGGTGGGCAATTGCTGCACGGCGGGCAGATACGTTAGCCGATATGGCTGCGAGGTTTGCCGTGATGGTTGTTCCGATGTTTTCTCCCAAAATCATTGCGGCAGCCATCTCGAAAGGAATCCATCCTTGGGTACACATTATGAGTGTTATCGCAACGGTGGCACTCGACGACTGAACGATGATGGTAAGGATTGTTCCCAAAGCCAGAAATATAAGGAGGGAAGCATAACCCATCGAAGTGTAGTTTTGGAGGAAGGAGAGAATCTCGGGGTTGCTTTGCAGGTCGGGCACCGACGACTTCAAATAAGACAATCCCATGAACAGGAAGGCAAAACCCATCAGGAACTCACCTAACGATTTCCTTTTGCTCTTGCCCGAGAATATCAGCGGGATGCAGAATGCGATGATTGGAAGAGAGAAGGCACTGATGTCTACCTTGAACCCGAAGATGGAGATAACCCACGCCGTAACTGTTGTGCCGACGTTGGCACCCATGATAACGCTTATGGATTGCGTGAGGGTAAGGAGGCCGGCGTTGACAAAGCTGACGACCATCACCGTCGTGGCACTTGAAGACTGTATGAGCGCTGTTATAAGGAGACCGGTAAGTACGCCGGTGAAACGATTTGTTGTCATTACCGAGAGGACGCTGCGGAGCTTGTCTCCGGCAATCTTTTGCAACCCCTCACTCATCACTTTCATTCCGTATAGGAACATTCCCAATGCTCCTATAAGCGTAAGAAAATCAAAAAAAGAATAGTCCATTTTGTGAATTATGCGGAAAAAAACAGCGTCAGGAAGTACATCTGATTAAATATTCCTAACTTTAGGCAACAAAACTACAAATAATAACTGAATAACTGATATAGTATGTCTGACACAATCACAATTTACTGCAAAAACAGCAATGCCTACAAGGATGTTCCCGTGGGGTCTTCTCTGTTGGATATCTACACGATGGTTGGTGCGCCGCTAAGCCATCGTCCGATGAATGCGAAAGTGAACAACAAGGTAGAGGGTTTGAACTATCGTTGTTGGCAGCCCAAGGATATAGAGTTTGTTGACTACACGCAGTCCTCAGGGCGTCGCACCTACATCCGCTCGTTGTGCCATATCTTCGCGAAGGCGGTAAACGACGTATTGCCTGATGCCTGCCTCAATCTTGAGCATTCCATCTCGAAGGGTTACTACTGTGTGATTCATTGGGGGGATAAGAAGATAGACGCCGAGACCATCAACAAACTGAAGAAACGCATGCACGAGATTATAGCTTCCGACCTTCCTTTTAGGCAGAGGATGGTGCGAACCAAAGATGCCGTGGCTCTCTTCCGCGAGCGGGGTATGGAGGATAAGGCTCGTTTGATAGAGACGGCAGGGATGCCCTACACCACTTATTACGAACTGGATGGTTACGCGGATTCGTTCTACGGCTGCCAAACGCCTTCCACGGGTTATATTCATCTGTTCGACCTCGTGCCCTACCTCGAAGGTGTGTTGCTAAGGATTCCGCAGCAGAACAATCCCGCGGAGCTGGAGCCAATTGTTAGGCAGGACAAGATGTTTGGTGTCTACAGACAGCATTTGGACCTTCAGCAGATGCTTGGCATGAACAACGTGGGCGACTTGAACCGGGTCATTGCCGGCGGTCATGCTTCGGAGATTATTATGGTGTCGGAGGCCATGCAGGAGAAGCAGGTGGCAAAGATTGCCGAAGAGATTGCCGAGCGTTATCGCGATGGCGTCCGCATTGTGCTAATCTCCGGTCCCTCTTCTTCGGGGAAGACAACATTCTGCAAGCGGCTGCAGGTGCAATTGGTGACAAACCTCATCCACCCCGTTGGGCTTTCGCTCGACGACTACTTCCTCGATAGAGACAAAACGCCGAGGGACGAGTCGGGCGACTACGACTTTGAGTCGCTCTATGCCCTCGACCTGCCGTATCTCAACAACGACATAAAGAGGTTGCTTGCGGGCGAGGAGATAGAAGTGCCCAGCTTCAGCTTCGAGACGGGGACACGTATATATAAAGGAAAGAAGCTGAAGATGTATGAAAACTCGGTGCTGGTGATGGAAGGCATTCATGCACTGAACCCGGAGCTGACGGCGATGATTGACGACTCTCGTAAGTTCAGGGTGTATGTATCCGTGCTTACCTCCATTTTGCTCGACAACCACAACCGCATACCTACAACCGACAACCGTATGCTTCGGCGTATTGTTCGCGACTATCGTTTCCGCGGCTGCTCAGCCAAAGACACCATTGCCCGTTGGCCGAGTGTGCGTAGGGGTGAGGACAAATGGATATTCCCCTATCAAGAGAATGCCGACGCTATGTTCAACAGCGCCATGATTTACGAGTTGGCTGCATTGCGCAAGTTTGCCGAACCCATTTTGGCGGAGGTGCGCGAGGATGCCGAGGAGAATGCAGAGGCTTATCGCCTGCTTAGGTTCCTCCGCTATTTCAATCATATCCACGATGCCGACCTGCCGGGCTCATCCTTGCTGCGTGAGTTCCTTGGCGGCGGTATTTTCCATTATTGACAATACTTAGCGAAAGAATATTCTACCAAGATGCCCGGCCAACTCCCGGGCATCTGTTTTATTGGGGATAAACTCCTTTGGGGTGGTACCCGTTTCATGGCAGAACACCACGAGCGAGAACACGAGCATGGCGCAGAAGGCAATGCTTGTGCCTACGGCTGCCCCAACCACGCCATAGAGGGGAATCAATAAGTAGCCTACCAAGGAGAGAGTGCAAAGCCCCACGATGGAGCTGGCTGCACTGTAGCGTATCTTCCCGCTGCCGATGAAGTAGTGGCTGAGCACGCTGTTGCATCCCAAGGCAACGATACCCACCGAGAGTCCGACGATGACCCCTCGCATGCCGGTAAACTCCGGACTGAAGAGATACTCCGTGAACACCCATTCCGGAATGCAGAGGATGCAGAGGATGGCTGCCGTGAGGGCGCAGAAGGTGAGCTTGAAGAGTCCGAGGGTTGTGCGCTTCTGCTTCTCGGCATCGGTTGTCTGCGCCACGCTGCTGTATTCGATGAAGCTTACACTCCGGCTTATGTGCCATACGCTTTCGGATATCTTTGTCCCGGCATCAAGAAGACCCACGCTGCTCAGTCCCGCGAAGCGTTGGATAAGGAAATAGTTCATGCGGGTGGTGAGCACCTCGGCAATATTGTCGGTGCCGCCCCAAAGTCCGTAGGCAAACATCTCCCTAAGGATGGCGGGCATCGGAGGACGCCGGGTCTTGGCTTCTTTTTCCCTAAGAAGAGGGGCAAGAAGAATCAAGCTGCCAAGGAGGGCCATGCCGTAGGTGATATGCAAGGCGTAGACATACGACGAGATGTTTTGCCTCCCTGCAACGTAATAGAAATAGAGAAGCACGAAAAACAACCCTCCACTTTGCAGCATATAGGTGATGTTGAATCCGCGGATGCGGTCTTTGCCAAGCAACAGACGCATGTTGACGGTGATGAACGAAGAGGTGAGCGACAGAAAATACACATCCCAAAGATACCTCACGGGGAACAGTCCGAACAGCAGCATGGCGGCGCAAGCCAGTGCACTGCCGATGAACGGCCAAAGGTAGGCGGGCAGCAATACGGTGTGCAGCGAATAGCGGTTCATGAAGTAGACAAGCGTATTGCCCGAGAGCACACCGTTGAACACGGCGGCGATGTTGATTGCCGCGAGCAGTATGCCGGCCATCCCCACCCCCTCCACGCCCAATGCCTTTGCGTTGATGAATATGAGCATCAGGTTAAGCAGGGCTATAAGATAGCGAGTACCTATTGTTCCCAGTATCTTCTTAAGCATATCGGTTTAGATTTTCAGTCCGTCGAGAAGCCGCACGTACATGTCGATGGCCTCTCTTATCTCCCCCAGCTCGATATATTCGTCTGCCGTATGCGAGCGGGCAGAGTTGCCCGGGCCAATCTTCACGGAGGGGAAGGGCATAAGGGCTTGGTCGCTGAGAGTAGGCGAGCCGAAAGGTTCTTTGCCCATAATCACGGCGCGTTGCACAAAGGGATGCATCACATCGGTGCGCGAGGAGTTGAGGCGCAGGCTGCGGGGTTTCACTTCGCAGTCCACCTGCTCGCGTATCAACCCGAGTAGCTTCTCGTTTGAGTAGAACTCATTGCTGCGTACATCTACAGTAAACTCGCAGCGGTCGGGGATGACATTGTGTTGCGTGCCGGCATGTATGATGGTGACGCTCATCTTCACCGGTCCGAGCAGTTCGCTCTCTTGGGGGAACTTATAGGTAGTGAACCACGAGATATCTTTCATTGCCCTGGTGATGGCATTGATGCCTTCGTTTCGGGCTGCATGCCCTGCGCGGCCTGTGGCAGTGCAGTCGAGCACCATCAATCCCTTCTCGGCAATGGCTGGCCGCATGCCGGTAGGCTCACCCACAACGGCAAAGGCAATGGGAGGAAGGTCCCCGAGAACACTCTCGATACCATTCTTGCCCGACACCTCCTCTTCTGCCGAGGCAAGGAATATGAGGTTGTAGGCTTGCGGCTTGTCGGCAAGATGGGTGAAGGCGGCATAAAGCGACACAACACTTGCCCCGGCATCGTTGCTACCCAAACCATACAACCGGTCGTCTTCTGTCTCCTCGGCATTGAAGGGGTCTTTTGTCCAGCCAAGGGCAGGGCGCACGGTGTCGATGTGTGAGTTGAGCAGCAGCGTGGGCTTCCCCTCATCAAATCCCGGCGCAACAATCCACAGGTTATTACCCTTGCGGTGCACCGTATGCCCTGCATGCTGCCAGCATGCTTCAAGGAAATCGGCAACTTCAGTCTCTTCGCGGCTGAAGGACTGCCGGGCAATCATCTCCCGGAGAGTGTCTATTGCTTCGTAGTAGAGTTCCATCTCTCTTCTTTTTTTTTGTGATGTGCGCAAAACTACGAATTTCGAAGTGAATGGCAATATACCCTACCATGAAGCCACCCTCTTCTCACCCCCAAACTGCTCGCAAAGGCTCAGCACCGGGGTGGTTTTTTGCTCCTGCGAGCCCGCAGGGGTTCGCACCGGGGTGGTTTTTTGCTCTTGCGAGCCCGCAGGGGTTCGCACCGGGGTGGTTTTTTGCTCCTGCGAGCCCGCAGGAGATGCGCACCGGGTCGAAATTATCTCTTGCGAGCTCGCAAGAGCTCCGCACCAGGTCGGAATTATCTCTTGCGAGCTCGCGTGAGATGCGCACCAGGTCGGAATTAACATTTGCGAGCTCGCGTGAGCTTTGCACCGGGGTGGTTTTTAACATTTGCGAGC
>CAVGKO010000017.1:11388-15528 GCA_963629885.1 Anaerobutyricum sp. | reverse complement strand
ATGTATCTCTTCTTTTGTAGGGGGCTGTAAATTCCATTTGTTTGTCATTATATATTGTTTTTTTCTTGTCTTGAGCAAGGTGAAGGATTCTTTCCTCATGGGGGCAAATCCATTTTCACCCCGTAAAGATAGACATTAAAAACGGAGAAGATGGCTTTTGCGGCAGGAAAACCTAAGGAGGAAAATTCGATTTCGTTGGAGTGCTCAGATTTTGAGAGGTTCGTACCTTTTGCCCCAAAGGTTCGTACCTTTTTGGCAAAAGGTTCGTACCTCCGGGAAATGAGTACCGATTTAGCATTGGATAATCGGCGGCGGTTAGGGGAGGGACATATATATGTTTTCGCCAAAAGATATATATGTTTCGGGCAAAACATATATATGTCCAGAAACCCAACCATCGGTCGTTTTCATCAAAACCATCGGTCGTTTTGAGTAAAACCATCGATGGTCTTAGTTTTCCCCCGGAAACAAAAGTGTCGACACATTTGGGCAAAAGTGTCGACACATTTGCTCAAAAGGGACGACCCTTTAGTTATTCGGAGAGTTTTGGGGGTATCTTTTTGGTGGAGCTGACGCCGAGGTTTTGCAGCTGCTCGATTTGGCGAATCAGATTGCCTTTGCCATCCACCAGCTGTCCGCGGGCAGTGTCGTAGGTGCGAGTGGTGCTCTGAAGTTGGTCGCCTATCTTCTGGAAGTTTTCGGCAAAGCCAACAAACTTGTCGTACATCTTGGAGGCGGCATCAACGATGCTTCTATCGTTCTCCTCCTTGCGTTCAAACTGCCATAGAATGAGTATGAGCTGGAGTGCAAGCATAAGGTTGGTGGGGTTGATGAGCAACACATGGTGCTTTTGGAAGGCATCGGAAGCGAGGTTGTGGTCTTTCTGAAGAGCCAATATGTAGCTACCCTCGTTGGGGATAAACATCAAGACGTAAGGGACGGCACCCGCCACCAGCTTGGTGTAGTTCTTCCTTACCAGCTTCTTGATATGGTTCTTGATTGATTCCAGGTTCTCTTTCTCGGCTTGTTCCCTCTCTGCGTCGGTCGTGGCATTGACGTAGTGGGTGAACCCGGTGAGCGACACCTTTGAGTCGATTACGACCTTGCGCCCGTCGGAGCAGTTTACGATGACGTCGGGCCGCAGATTGTTGCCTTCCTCGTCTTTCACGTTTTCCTGCATCTCATATTCAATGCCCGGACGAAGACCGCTGTTCTCGAGTATGGTGGCAAGCACTTGCTCGCCCCAGTCGCCTTGCACCTTCCCTTTGTTCTTGAGTGCGTCGGTAAGGTTCTTGGTGTCTTCCGCCAGCTTCTGCGAGTGGCGCATAAGGTTGTCGATGGTGGTATTGAACGAGGTGGCATTCTCGCGGCTTCTTTCCGTAGACCTCTCAAAGGCCTCTTTCATATTCTTTAGCTGCTCGTTGAAGGGCGAAAGGATGTTGCCCAGCTGGCTCTTGTTGTCTTGCTCCAAAGCCGATTGGCGCTCCTCAAGTATCTTCTTCGTGGTGAGTTCAATCTCGTTCTTGAGGGCGGCGAGTTGTTCTTTGGCGCGTTCGTCCGCCTCCTTCTTGATTTCGGCAGCAGAGCGTTGTGCCTCGGCTTTCATCTCCTCGAGGTTTTGCTTGGCTTCGGCTTTGGCATCCTCGAGTTGCTTCCCGGCATCTGAGATTTGTTTCTCAAGCATTTCTTTCTCCTTGCCAAGAACGGCTATACGGGAGTGCATGATGGCCCATACCAACAACGAAGCAAGTATGGCTGAAAGGGAACAGAATAAGATTAGCATAATCAACAGTGTTTTATGAGTGGATATTTGATAAAGCAAAAGGAGAGGGGAGGATGCCCCTGTGGGGGCGGCAATCTATTGGGTAATGCCGAAGATATCTCCCAGTTCTTTAAAGTCGGAGATGACATAGTCGGCTGTCTCATCTCCCTTATAAGGCTCCCACCCGATACTTCTGAGCCAAACGGTTTGGCATCCCAGCTTGGTGGCAGGCACAATGTCTTTGGGGTAGGAATCGCCGATGACCACAACATTCCGTGCCTCGAGCGAGAGCTCCTCGATGCCAAGAGCAAATATGGCAGGGTCGGGCTTGCGGATACCCACCACAGCCGATTCGATGACAGAGGGGAAATAAGTATCCAAGCCAAAGTCCTTCAACACCGCGTGGATATTGCCATAGAAGTTTGAAACAAGCACCAAGGGGTATCTTTTCGATAAGGCATCTATTATGGGGCGTGCCGCATTGATGGCATTACGGGCATAGGTATAACACCAATCGGCAAGCCTTAGCTTTGTTTCGGTCGCGGCCTCGGGGATAAAACCATTCACCTTGAGCCACTCCATTTGTAGGTCCATCTTCAGCCGAAGCATATCGAGAAAGGTGTGGTGAGGCTTCACTATGGGGTTCTTCCCCAAGGTGCGTTCGCCATACACATAAGCATCCCGGAAGGCGTCTTTGCTCACCGGCACTTCCTCTGCCCGGTAAGCCATCCATATCACCTCAGCCCAATGCATGCCATTGCTGTCGATGGTGCCACCGTAGTCGAATATCACACCCTTTATCCTGTCCGCCTCAAACATATCTTATTGTTTTGCTTCAAGCTCCTTGGTAAATGCCGCACAGATGTGCTCGTGCCGAAGAATCATATACACCAGCATAGCATTCAGCACAGTCATCTCGAATACGAAATAGAGCCAAGGCATATCGATAAAGAGACTTATGAAGAGGGCTATGACCCGCGTATTAAACGACAGCATATTGGTGTATTTCATCAGAGGAAGACTCTTTGGGCGGAAAGCCGTGCAAAACCATCCCGGCGCCTCGTCGTGATACTTGGTGCGGATAATGTTCATCATCCTTTGGAACTTGGGCGAAAGCGTTTCCTGACCAATGGTGTAGTTGATATAGAGCCTCTCGAAGAGTTTGTAGATAAAATCCTTCTTCCAGCTCATGGTCTTGTATTTCTCTTTTAGGGCAGGGGAGTAGGATAGCTCGCTGCCCGACTTCCCCTTCAGGAAGAGGAGGTGGATGTTTCTGTAGTAGTCTGCCATCGATGCCTGCTTGCTATGGAAGAAGCCCGTAATGGCTGCCAATATCCAAATCCAAATGCCCCACTCGGGCGTCAGTCTAAGGCAGATGGCTGCATAGATGGAGATAAACCAGCAATCGCCCGCTGCCCCGTCAAGGATACGCCCAAGGGGGGTCTTCTTTCCGGTCATACGTGCCAACTGCCCGTCTGCACTGTCGTAGGAGTTTGCCCACACGAGCAGCAACATTCCAATTATATTAATGGTCAGACTTTGGAAGTAGAAGCATATGCCGGCAGCAATACCGATAAAGATGCTGGCAATGGTGATGGCGTTTGGCGACACCCCAAGCTTATTGAAAAACAACGCCCAACGATAGCCTATCGGACGATAGAAGTATATGTCGATAAACTCCTCCGTGTCTAAGGACTTGAGCGTGGAATTGATGTCTGAGTTATTTTTCCCCATCATTTACTTATTAAATTGTATATGCGACGGGCAATATGCGGCGCAGCCTCATCCCTGCATGGAGCAAAGCTGGGCCAGTCGTTGAAGTCAATCAAACGGATTGTGCCGTCGTCGGAGACAATACAATCGCCTCCATAGATATGTACGTTCAACACCTCCGCTGCCCGGCTGCAAAGCTGTTGCAATGCCTGTTTATCGAACGGAATGCCTTTAGCCGTACCGTTTATCTGTTCCCAACCAAACTTGCTATGGTGTAACTCCGAAGGATAGAACCAATAGAAGAAGTCCGTCCCCGTCACGCCGTAGAACTTAACCAAGTCGCCCACAAGATGCTCATTGATTACTGCCGTTCGGATGCCGCGTATGGCGTATTCCTTAAGTATGCTCTGTGCCTCCTCCGGGTTCCTGACGTAGGTGACGTCTTCTCTATGGATGGCATGAAAGTCGCCACGCTTTATCCAGCAATTAAAGAACCCCGCCTCATTGAGAGCTTCCCTCGGGTCTTTGTCGGTAGGAAGGATTAGGTTTGCCGGTTGGGCAATATTGTTTTTTGTAAGCAAACGGGTCATCTTCTCGCGAGTACAGTTCTCAATGCCATAACCGGAGTTGATAACCGTGTAGCCCTCGTCTTCCATCTCCTGTAG
>CAVGKO010000017.1:0-11378 GCA_963629885.1 Anaerobutyricum sp. | reverse complement strand
TCCAGTTTCTTACCATATTAAATATTGCCTTCTCGGAGAATTTGCGGACAACCAAATCCGACTCAACATACTCATTCACCTCACACCCCAAATCACGCAAATGCTGAACGGTAAGAGAAAAGATGGCGGCATCGTTGCCGATGTGATTAGGAGAGAACTGATTCTCTCTGCGGATGCCTGCTATTGACAGTTTACTCATCATTTGTTATTTAAAAAAGCTTCGGCCTTCTTGATATCTTCAGCATGGTCAACATCTACAATCTTGCTAAACGGGTAAGCCTTCAGCACCAATCCTTCGGCCACCAGCCTGCGCTGATAGTTTCGCATACGTGCCACACCTTGCTCCATGGCATCCTCCAAGACTTTCAGCCCCGAACGCCTCAAGCAATATATGCCGCCGGATATGTATGTGCATGCCGGAGAGCTCTGCTTATCAAGAAAACCTTTTATCATCAAATTATTGTCGGTCATGACATACAACGGCTTCTCGTCGTCCACGAAATCTGTGACAGCCATCAGCCCGTCAATCGTCGTATCGCTGAGAAACGCTTGTATATATCTACCGAATTCCTCTTCCTTGAATATGGTGTCGACAGTTGTGAGGCAGAACTCGTTTCCGCTCAAACAGCGACTCAGCTCGTAAAAGCTATGCATTGAACTGGGGGTGGACTTAACCAACAGATTGAAAGGAACGGGCAACTTCATACCCTTAAGATGCTCCTGCACATCCGTCATCTCTTCGTTGACGATGATGCTCACAGAGGTGGCATTGTTCTTTAGAAACACGCCAATCAACCTATCTATAAGTGCTGTTCCGTTTAGCTGCACCAACGGCTTATGACACTTCACACCCTCTTGCGCCAACCTTGAACCTTCTCCGGCTGCAATTATTGCATAATCCATAACTTTTATCAAACTCGAAAATAACGGCGCAAAATTACCCCTTCCCAACAGATTGAAAAGGGAAAATACGCGATATAATTGGGCCAAAAGTACTACAAATTCCGAAAACTTGTCACCCAGGGTTGCAAATAACCTTCCACGTGCAGCTCTGAGGGAGTGCTTCAAACGGGTTTCTAAGAATAATTTCTTACGTTTGCGGCAAATTCAGAATAAATGGAAATGTTTTTAGCGAAACCTTCACGCCACGTGTGGCTTTTGATCTGCTTCCTAATTGTCGATATGCTTGCAATCTCTCCGCTGGGGGCACAGATATCCAATCGTGTCTTCCTCTCGGACCACCATATCGACCCAGAGAAGAAGGGACAACTGCTCATTGAACTAGACAACATAAGTTTCTTCAAAGACAACGAATATTCGAGCGACGTTATGCAAGGATACTCGTTGCCCGGCTTTTGGGTGCAGCCCAAGGCGGTGTTCTATCCTCTGAAGAACATCAAGCTCGAACTGGGCGCCCATATGTTGCGCTACTGGGGAGCAAAGAAATATCCGGCATATGCCTATCAGGATATCGCCATTTGGAAAGGCGAATCGTTTCAAAACGGTTTCCACGTGCTTCCTTATTTCCGTGCACAGGTGGCATTGTCTGACCACGTCAACATAGTGCTTGGAGATATCTACGGAGCTTCAAACCACCATCTGATTGAACCGTTGTATAATCCGGAGCTAAACCTCACGGCAGACCCTGAGGCAGGGCTTCAGGTGCTCTACGATTCGCGACGGTTCGACTTGGACGTGTGGGTAAACTGGGAGAGCTTCATCTTTCGCGACGACACGCACCAGGAGGCTTTCACGCTTGGGTTCTCCGGGCGTTACAAGGTGAACGACCCGGATGCATTGTTTCATTTCTATGCCCCGATACAAGGCTTGGCGCAACATCGGGGTGGCGAGATTGACACCATACACGTAAACTCGGTACAGACGCTGATGAACGGCGCGGTGGGCGTTGGAGCCATATGGAATGCAGACCGCCGGTGGCTCAAGAATGTAAATGTGGAGTTTTGCGCAGCAGGCTACTATCAGCAGGCAGGTCAACTATGGTGCTACGACAATGGCTTGGGGTTCTATGTCCGCGCATCTGCCGACATCCGTGATTTCAGAGTGAAGACATCCTATTGGAAGAGCAATAAGTTTATCTCAATGTTTGGAAGTCCGTTCTACGGGGCAGTGTCGATACGCGACGACAATGTTACGTTCAGCGGACAAAACATGGCTTATGTCGGACTGGAATATTCGCGCGACTTGGGCAAGGGGTTCGCCTTTGGAGTGGATGTGGACGTCTATCAACATTTGCCCGTGGACAAATATGGTCCGGCTGCGAACGAAGAAGGCAGAACAAAAAGCTCAACCAGCTTTTCCGCCGGCGTCTACCTAAGAATCAATCCGTCCTTTCTCCTGAAAACGTTCTAATCCCGGTTCTTTCTGCCGGGAAGATACTCTGTCATACCGTCGGAATATTCCACCTTGTGGTTACCCTCTGCATCTACATATATTATATAGTATTCAATGCCGGGGATGTTCTTTATGTGTTGGTGGACTCCATCCAGACCCATGGCCATAAATGCCGTGGCATAAGCATCGGCAGTGATGCAGTCGTCTGCCACAATTGTTGCGCTCAGAATGTTTTGTTCGGAAGGGTAGCCGGTGCGCGGGTCTATGGTATGTGCGTATTTCTTGCCGTCCTTGATGTAGTAGTTACGATAGTTGCCTGAAGTGGCGATGCCTCCCTTTTTGCATAGTTCCACCACCTCGTTGATATCGTTCTTTATGCCAGTGGAATCGTCTTCCGGTTTGCTGATGCCGATACGCCAGCAGTTTCCTTTCTGATTGACGCCCTTCATCACCACTTCGCCGCCAATCTCAACCATATAGTTCTCCACGCCCTCGCGCTCAAGCAACCCGGCAATCACATCGCTGGCATAGCCTTTGGCAATAGCCGAGCAGTTGAGCATAACGCGCGGGTCGTCCTTCACCACCCGGCGTCCGTCCATATGAATCTTATTGTAGCCCACAAACTGCTTTACGCTGTCAATCATCTGCGGCGTAACGCTGTCGGTATTACTAAAACCAAACCCCCAAAGGTTGATAAGCGGGGCACAGGTGATGTCGAAGAGCCCATCCGAATGTTCAGACACCTCACGGGCTTTGTTCATTACGTATATAAACCAGTCGTCCGCCTCCACAGGCTCGTTTCTGTTCACTTTCGAGATGATGGAGTTGGGGTTGAAAGGATTCAACGAGAGATTGAACTTCTGAAACTCCGCATCAATCTTATCGGTCAACAAATCCGTTCCCTCGTATTTGATATGATAAATGGTATGGAAAACAGTACCGCTCTCCTCGTAATACTGCTTCTTCTTTGTGCAGGCAGAAAGAAGAAGCGCCCCGAGACACACAACTATGCTTATCCTACGTATCATTTTGTTTACGGTTTTAAAGTAACGAGCCATATAACATCAGGTAAAGAACAGATGCTCCACCAATATCTTTACCCCGATGCCAATCAGAATCAATCCGCCAATAAGGTCGAGCTTCAAATCCACCTTGCGGCCGAAGCGACTCCCGAAATAGACGCCGAACACCGACATCAGGAAGGTGACGATACCTATCAGCAATGCCTGAATAACAATTTCGGAATCCAACAAAGCCAACGACACACCTACAGCCAAGGCATCGATGCTGGTGGCAATGGCCATGCCCAGCAGTGTTTTGTTGTTTAGCGGATTTGTTTGGCATGTATCCTCATCTTCGTGCATGCTGTCGTAAACCATCTTTCCGCCCAAGTAGAGCAAGAGGGCAAAAGCAATCCAATGGTCAAACGCGGTGATGTATTTTTGGAAGCCGGCACCCACCAGATAGCCCACAACGGTCATCGCGGCTTGCGTGATGCCCATAAACAATCCGACCTTCATCATGTTGTATACCGTGCAACGGCGGATAACAGCACCTCCGGCAACCGACACAGCCAAACTATCCATCGATAGTCCGATGGCAAGCAACAGTATTTCTATGATTGACATAAATCCGAAACGTTCCCCTCCCGAAAGGAAGACCTTATGGCTTGATTATAATTCTTCTTCTATCTTATAGTTGTTTCTGTTTGGTGAGTTTCGTGAAATCAGTTCGCCGATGAACCCTGCCAAAAACATCTGCGTCCCAAGAATCATCGCGGTAATTGAGATATAGAAATACGGCGAGTTGGTTACAAGCGGCCGCAAATCACCCGAACATATGGAGATGAGTTTCATGGTCAACACAAAAGCCAAGGCAATGAAACCGATGAAAAACATCACGCTGCCCCAGAGACCAAAGAAATGCATCGGCTTCTTTCCGAACTTGGAAGTAAACCAAAGGGTGATGAGGTCGAGATAGCCGTTAACGAAACGGTTGAGCCCGAATTTGCTCGTGCCGTATTTGCGAGCCTGGTGCTTCACCACCTTCTCGCCAATCTTGCTGAATCCGGCAATCTTCGCGAGGTAGGGGATATAGCGGTGCATATCGTTGTAGACCTCAATATTCTTGATGACGATATTCTTGTAAGCCTTCAGTCCGCAGTTGAAATCGTGGAGGTTGTGTATGCCCGAGAATCTACGTGCCGTGGCATTAAACAGCTTGGTCGGGATTGTTTTCGACAGCGGGTCGTAGCGCTTCTTCTTCCATCCTGAAACAAGGTCGTAGCCGTCTTCCTTTATCATGCGATAGAGTTCCGGTATCTCATCCGGACTGTCTTGAAGGTCGGCATCCATGGTGATGACCACATCGCCTTGGGCACGTTGGAAGCCACAATGCAAACCGGGTGACTTGCCGTAGTTGCGGCGAAACTTGATTGCTCTTACGTACGGGTTCTTCTTCTGCAAGTCTCGGATTACTTCCCAAGAATTATCTGTGCTGCCGTCGTTGACGAAGATAATCTCGTAAGTGAAGTTGTGTTCCTTCATTACCCGCTCTATCCATGCCTCCAACTCGGGCAACGACTCGGCTTCGTTGTACAACGGAATGACTACTGATATATCCATAATTCTATGCTTTTATTGTTACTGTCTGATTGTATCGGTTGATTTCTTTCTCGACAAAATGGCGGCTACCGGTATCGACAATATTATCCCGTAGAACGTATTGTTGAAGATGCCTTGAATGGCCATGTGGATGGGACTGATACGGGTCTTTCCAAACGCTTCCACAAGTTCGGAATCCACATTCGAGGCTTTCAGCACATCCAACATCTGCCCCATGGCATTTGTAAGGTAGTCGGGGGGAGCAATGTATTTGAAAAACACGAAATGCTCTAATGCCACAATCAGCGCAGCAAAGAAATAGAGCAACAGCCCGAAGCGCCAGGCATGAAGAAAACCAATCTTCCCACCTATGGTCTGTTTGTATTGTTTCGTCATCTTGTAGGCCACATACGGCACTATCATCGTGAGCGACATATACACAATATTTAGCGAGGGGACCTTAAAGCTGAAAATGAAGAAGAGATATTTTACCACCCAGAAAACTCCCATGGCAAACCCGTAGGTCATGGCGCCACTCAGCAGTAAATCCTTTCTCTCTTCCATTATTATTATTGTTTTTCGGTCAGCAAAAGTAGTCCTTTTGCCTTCAATGCGCAATGTATACCTTATAAAAAGAGTGGTTATGGGGTTCATGCCGAGGGAGACCTACTTTGGCGTATGTGTAAATATTCTGTACATTTGCCCTCCAGTATAAAATCAGAACACTAAATCAAAAAACACAAAGAACAATGGGTGGTTTTTTCGGAACTATTTCAAATTCGGCATGTGCTACCGATTTGTTTTATGGCACAGACTATAATTCTCATTTAGGAACCCGCCGTGGCGGTATGGCCACTCTCCACAATGGCGTATTCAAGCGTTCAATCCACAACCTCGAAAACTCTTATTTCCGCACTCGATTTGAGGGCGATTTGGATAAATTCCAGGGGAATTCGGGCATAGGTATCATCAGCGATACCGACCCTCAGCCAATCTTCATCAACTCTCATTTGGGGAAATATGCCGTGGTGACAGTTGCCAAGGTGAACAACATCGAAGACTTGCAAAACGAGTTGCTTCAGAAGGGTTGTCACTTCTCTGAGATGAGCTCCGGCGAAATCAACCAGACGGAACTCATTGCCTTGCTCATTTCGCAGGGCAAGACCTTTGTGGAGGGCATCGAGCTTGTCTTCGAAAAGATAAAGGGCTCGTGCTCGATGCTTATTCTGACGGAGGAGGGCATCATTGCCGCACGCGACAAATGGGGGCGCACGCCGATATTGGTAGGGAAGAAGGAGGGGGCTTATGCCGCATCCAGCGAGCCTTGCAGCTTCCCGAACCTCGGCTTTGAATTGGAGTATAACGTGGGGCCGGGAGAGGTTGTATTGCTCACGGCAGAGACGATGACGCAACTGCGCAAACCCAACGACAGGATGCAGGTCTGCTCGTTCCTCTGGGTATATTATGGTTATCCGGTGTCGGAATACGAGGGCGTGAATGTGGATGCCTCGCGTTATGCCAGCGGATTGGCCATGGCAAAGAAAGACAATGTGGAGGCCGATTATGTTTCCGGCATCCCCGACTCGGGCATCGGCATGGCTTTGGGTTATGCCGAAGGTAAAGGCATACCCTACCGTCGCGCGATAGTGAAATACACACCCACATGGCCAAGAAGTTTCACCCCTGCCAACCAGTCGGTACGCGATTTGGTGGCCAAGATGAAGCTTATCCCCAACCGCCATCTCTTGAAAGGGAAGCGCGTGATATTCTGCGACGACTCCATTGTTCGCGGAACGCAGCTTCGCGACAACGTAAACATATTGTATGGCTACGGAGCCAAGGAGGTGCATATGCGCATCGGGTGCCCGCCCATCCTGCATGCCTGTCCGTTCATCGGCTTCTCGGCTTCGAAGTCGCATCTCGAGCTTATTGCCCGCCGCATCATCAAAGAGCTTGAAGGCGACGACGCCAAGGACTTGGACAAATATGCAACCACAGGGACGGAGCAATACAATAGCTTGGTGGAACGCATCCGCGAGAAGCTCAACATCACAACACTTAAGTTCAACACCATTGAGGACCTGTTGGCATCCATCGGGTTGGACAAGGAATGTGTGTGCACGCATTGCTACAACGGCAACGGCTGTTTCTGAAAATCTAAAACCCTAAAAACATAACCTATGACAGTATTAGATAGATTTCTGCGGTATGTAACCTTCGGAACGCAATCGAGCGAGGAGACGCATACCACCCCGAGTACGCCGGGTCAGCGCGTGTTTGCTGAGGCATTGGTGAAAGAATTGGAAGAGCTGGGATTGGAAGACATCACCCTTGATGCCAACTGCTATCTCATGGCCACTCTCCCTGCCAACACTCAGAGGAAGCTGCCCACCATCGGCTTCATTGCCCACTTGGATACCAGTCCCGACATGGAAGGCGAGGGCGTAACCCCGCGCATCGTTGCCTACAACGGCGGCGACATTGTGCTCTCGGAGGAAGACAACATTGTTCTTTCACCTAAGATGTTCCCCGAGCTGAACGACTATAAGGGTCAGGACATCATTGTAACCAACGGGAAGACACTCCTTGGCGCCGACGATAAGGCGGGAGTGGCTGCCATCATCGGGGCTATACAATATATGAAGGAGCATCCGGAGATTGAGCACGGCAAAATCCGCATAGGCTTCACGCCGGACGAAGAGATAGGAGAGGGCGCCGACCACTTCGACGTGGATAAGTTTGGTGCCGAATGGGCTTACACCATCGATGGCGGACAGATAGGCGAGCTGGAGTATGAGAACTTCAACGCTGCTGCTGCCAAGGTGACCTTCAAGGGTCTCAACGTGCACCCCGGATATGCCAAAGACAAGATGCTTAATGCCTCGTTTCTTGCCATGGAGTTTGCTTCGTGGCTGCCCACGTCGCAACGCCCCGAGCACACCGAGGGCTACGAGGGCTTCTATCACCTGACAGGTATGTCGGGCTCGGTGGAGGAGGCTTCGCTCACATATATCATACGCGACCATGTACGCTCGTTGTTCGAAGAGAAGAAGTCGCAGATGGTGGCATTGGTAGGGCGCATGAACGAGATTCATCCCGACAGCACCACACTTGAGCTTCGCGACCAGTATTACAACATGCGCGAGGTTGTTGAGCCAAAGAAACACGTTGTGGACCTTGCTTTCCATGCCATGGAGGCTGCCGGCGTAAAGCCGTTGGTTAAACCTATCCGCGGCGGTACGGACGGCGCGCGTCTGTCGTTTATGGGACTGCCTTGCCCCAATCTCTTTGCGGGCGGCATCAACTTCCACGGACGCTATGAGTTCCTTCCGGTGAATTCACTCTATAAGAGTATGCAAACAATCACGAAAATAATAGAGCTCTCGGCTCAAAACTAAACAACACAAGAACATGAAGACAACTCCGTTTACCGACGTGCACATCTCCTTGGGGGCAAAGATGCACGAATTTGCCGGTTTTAATATGCCCATCGAATATTCAGGTATCATCGACGAACACATGACAGTAGTAAATGGCGTGGGTGTGTTCGACGTATCCCATATGGGTGAGTTCTGGGTGAAAGGCCCGAAGGCGTTGGCGTTTATCCAGAGCATCACATCCAACGACGCTTCCGTTTTGCCTCTCGGCAAGGCGCAATATACCTGCTTCCCCAACGATAAGGGAGGTATTGTGGACGACCTCTTGGTATACCACGTGGAAGACGAGGTGTATCTCTTGGTGGTGAATGCCGGCAATATCGACAAGGACTGGAACTGGTGCGTGAGCCATAACACCATGGGTGCAGAGCTCGAGAACGCATCCGACAGGACTGCCCAGCTTGCCGTGCAGGGGCCAAAAGCCATCGACGTGCTTCAGCGCCTCACCAAGGTGGACCTCTCAGCCATTCCTTACTATGCCTTCACCACGGGTGAGTTTGCCGGCTGCAAGGATATCATCATCTCTAACACGGGCTACACCGGTGCAGGGGGCTTTGAGCTCTATTTCCCCTTGGAAGATGCCAAGAAGATTTGGGACGCAGTGTTTGAGGCAGGTAAGCCCGAGGGCATCAAACCCATCGGCCTTGGGGCACGCGACACCCTTCGCCTCGAGATGGGGTTCTGCCTCTATGGCAACGACCTCGACGATACCACTTCGCCCATCGAAGCAGGGTTGGGATGGATTACCAAGTTTGTTGACGGCAAAGAGTTCACCAACCGTGCCGAGCTTGAACGCCAGAAGAAGGAAGGCGTTTCGCGCCGCTTGTGTGCCTTCGAGCTTGTTGACAGAGGTATCCCCCGTCACGGCTACGAGATAGCAGACGCAGACAACAACACCATCGGCGTGGTTACCTCGGGCACCATGTCGCCCGTCTTGAAGAAGGGTATCGGCATGGGGTATGTGAAACCCGAATTTGCCAAGGTAGGCTCGGAAATATTCATCAGGGTGCGCGGACGCAATCTGAAAGCACAGGTGGTGAAGGCTCCGTTCCGCAAATAACAACCCCCAATAGGTAAGAAGGAGAGAGGATAACAACGTTATCATGCTGACTTTTCTTAAAAACTGGACCTTGCCCGTGGCAATGTTCATCGGGGCGTTGGGTTACCTTGCGTTTGCCAACATAGCCTTCCTTGAGCCTACAAAGCCGTTTGTACATACGCTCATTGCCTATCTCACCCCGTTCTTGATTTTCGCGCAGCTGCTGCTGACGTTCTGCAAGGTGGATTGGCACGAGTTGATGCCTTCGCCGTGGCACGGCTGGTTGTTGCTCTTCCAGTTCGTCTCCACGGCAGCTCTGGCATCGCTGCTGATTGTCATCCCCATGGCGGGGTCGTATAGGGAGGTGATAGAGGCGGCTATGGTATGCCTCATTTGCCCCACGGCAACGGCTGCTGCAGTCATAACCAACAAGCTTGGCGGCAGCGCGTCGCACCTCACCACCTACACACTCCTGTCGAACCTCTTGGCAGCGATAGTGGTGCCTTTGGTCTTCCCCCTCGTGGAGCCGCATGCGGACATCTCCTTCATCGCGGCATTCCTCAAGATATTGGGCAAGGTGTTCCCTCTGCTGCTGTTGCCGTTCTTCTTGGCGCAGTTCTTCAGGTATGTGCTTCCCGTGGTGCATAAGTGGCTGCTGGGGTTCCACGACCTTGCGTTCTATCTCTGGGGCATTGCCCTGGCAATAGTTACGGGGCAGACCTTGCGCTCGCTTATGAACAGCACGGTGCCCAACGATGTGCTCTTGTTGATAGCCCTCGCCGGACTTGCCGCCTGCGTCCTTCAGTTTTTCTTGGGCAAGAAGATTGGCACAATCTACGACGACCGCATAAGTGCCGGACAGGCGTTGGGGCAGAAGAACACCGTGTTGGCCATCTGGATGTCGTATACCTATCTCGACCCCGTATCATCTGTTGGCCCGGGGTCGTATGTTTTGTGGCAAAACATCTTCAACAGCTGGCAGCTGTGGAAGAAACGTAAGAAAGAAGAAAAAACAACCAAGATATGAGACTAAGCAACGAATGGTTTACTGCGCTGTCGGAAGACGAGACGGGGCATTTGGTTACTGTCAGCGGGCGCGACAATTTGATGGAGTTTGTCAACTCGGGTAAGTTTAAGGAACGGGTGGAGATAACATGGAAATATGAGGGTGACGACAAAGGCATGCCCTCCGAGGCCCTCGCCGAAAAGATGGAGACCGTGCAGGAGACATTGCGCAAGGCGATGGAGAAAGACAAGCTTGCCATCCTCACGGAGGTGTGCACCGGGGCGGGAGAGAAGCTGTGGATTTACTACACCCGCACAACGAGAGTCTTTGGAGAGCGTTTGAACGATGTTTTAATGCCGTTTGAACTCCTTCCTATAACCATCTACACGGAAGTAGACCCCGACTGGGAAGAATACCTCGACATGTACGAAATGAAGCAGTGGGCAGCCGATTGACCCCGGAAACGCCCAACAATTCCATCGCGCGCCGCCGCGGGATAGAATAAACGGTCAACAATTCCATCGCGCGCCGCCGCGGGATAGAATCGACAGCTAACAATTCCATCGCGCGCCGCCGCGGGATAGAATAAACAGTCAACAATTCCATCGCGCGCCGCCGCGGGATAGAATAAACGGTCAACAATTCCATCGCGCGCCGCCGCGGGATAGAATCGACAGCTAACAATTCCATCGCGCGCCGCCGCGGGATAGAATCGACGGCTAACAATTCCATCGCACGCCGCCGCGGGATAGAATCGACAGCTAACAATTATACCGCGCACAACGCGAGGTATAATCAACAGCCAACAATTATACCGCGTACAACGCGAGGTATAATCAGCAGCCAACAATTATACCGCGCACAACGCGAGGTAAAATCTGCACCCAACAATTATACCGCGCATCGACGCATGGTATAAAAAACTGCCAACAATTATACCG
>CAVGKO010000016.1:473-15547 GCA_963629885.1 Anaerobutyricum sp. | reverse complement strand
ATGTGGGGCCATATCTTCTCACCCGGTTGTTGCTCCCATTAATGCATGAGGGGACGCGCATTGTAAACACCGTGTCGTGCACCTACGCCATCGGGAAAATAGAATCCGAGTTCTTTACTAAGGGGAGAAACGGGTTTTTCAATAGAATATTGGTGTATGCCAACACCAAACTGGCATTATTGCTCTTCACTCGCGAACTGGCTGCAAGGGTACGCGAGAAGGGTATAACGGTCAATGCTTCCGACCCGGGGGTTGTCAGCACCAACATCATCAGGATGGATGCGTGGTTCGACCCACTGACCGACATATTTTTCCGCCCATTTATCCGCACACCGCTTCAAGGCGCGGCAACAGCCATCCACTTGGCACTGTCGGACAAGGTAGAGGGCGAAAGCGGACAATGCTACGCCAGCTGCAAACTAAGAAAGCTGTCGGAGCGTATCGCCAACCATCCCATGCAGGGCAAACTTTGGGACGACACCGAAGCCCTGCTCCACTCGCGAGGTTTGTTATGATTGTCTTCTATGAATAACGGCGGTAACGGTCTGTATCATCTCGTAGCCTTTATTACGGTTGCCATTTGGGGTACCACCTTTGTGTCGACCAAGGTTCTCATGCTGAATGGGCTTTCTCCCGCCGTAATATTCACCCTCAGGTTCATCATCGCCTATGTGTTGATGCTCGGCTTCAACCATAGACGTATCTTGTCTGACTCGTGGAGGGACGAGTGTAAGATGATATTGCTGGGCATCACGGGCGGTTCGCTCTATTTCCTTAGCGAGAACGAAGCAATGAACTTCACCACCACTACCAACACCTCGCTTATTGTCTGCTCGTGCCCATTGTTTGCCACCCTGCTCGACAGACTTGTCTACCGCAGTTCGTCGCGTATCCATTCGCTTCAGCTGGCGGGGTCGTTGTTGGCTTTTGCCGGCATGGTCATCGTTGTGCTCAATGGCAGATTTGTGCTTCGCCTTTCTCCCACGGGTGACGCATTGGCATTCACGGCATGTATGTGTTGGGCCGTCTATTCCTTATTGATGAAGTCGGTGAGCAGCCGATATAGTGCAGCCTTCATCACCCGCAAGGTGTTCTTCTATGGTGTGCTGACAATCCTGCCCTACTACATCTTTTTCCCCGACCTGCCATCATGGGAAACGCTCATTAAGCCTCAAGTGGCGGGCAACCTCCTGTTTCTTGGATGCTTTGCTTCCATGCTGTGTTTCCTCACGTGGAACTGGTGTATAGCCAAGCTCGGAGTGGTGAGGGCAACCAACTGGGTATATTTCAACCCTATCACCACCATGATATTCGCCTCGTGGGTTCTCAGCGAAAAGATTACACCCTTCTTTCTTGTAGGTGCCCTCTGCATCCTTTTGGGAATGTATATGGCAAACAAAACCATAAAACACGCTCCACAAGAAGCCTAACCCACACGTTAAACATTGGCACAAGAGAAATTAAGCAAAGGGATGGTTTGCGGAAATGAATAAAAGACCTATCTTTGCCGTCGCTTTTTACACCCCGTACGTGTGATGGGAAATTAGGAAGCATAACAAACTAATTTTGAGTAACACAAAAATTTAAAGAGATGAAAACATTTCAATTGGAAGGAAAAGGCAGAGAAATAGCAACTATTTCGGCTGACCAGAAGAGAGCTTTGAAGGCTTTGCGTAATAACCAGGAGATTCCTGCAGTGTTGTATGGTGGCGAGAAGGTAACCCACTTCTCTGTAACTACTGAAAGCGTTCGTAAGTTGGTTTACACTCCGGAAATCTTCGTTGTTGAGCTGAACATCGACGGCACAAAGACGATGGCTATCGTAAAAGACATCCAGTTCCAGCCGGTAACCGACGCTATTATGCACATGGACTTCTTGGAAGTATCCGACAAAAAGCCGGTAGCTATGGAAGTACCTGTTGTTTTGGAAGGTCACGCTGAAGGTGTAAAAGCCGGTGGTAAGTTGACACTCCGTATGAGAAAGCTGAGAGTAAAAGCCATCTACACTCAGATACCCGAGAAGCTTGTCATCAATGTCGACAACTTGGGCTTGGGCAAGACTATTCAGGTTGGCGCACTTCAGTTCGAGGGCTTGGAGGTAATGAACGCAAAGAACGCTGTTGTCTGCGCTGTTCAGTTGACTCGTGCCGCTCGTGGAGCTCAGGCTGCCGCTGAGAAGTAATCCCGAGAGGAAAGACTTTAATTAAGACATGAGGCTGCGTCTTGGAAACAAGCGCAGCCCTTTTTTCATACATGCGGTGCCGGGCAAAAGAGGTGCATATCTTTCCTCAAAAAAAGACGGGACTTTTGAGAGCAAAACATATATCTTTTGAGAGTAAAAGACCGGTCTTTTGAAGGCAAAAGATATATCTTTTTTCACCCCTAAAAAACATCGTCCAAACTTTATATCATACGAATCATGAAATATCTGATAGCCGGACTGGGAAATATTGGTGCAGAATATTGCGGAACGCGACACAATATCGGCTTCCGCGTAGTGAATGCCTTGGCGGAGGATACGGGCGCAACGTTCTCGGAAGAACGCTACGGGGCAATTGCCAGAACACGGATAAAGAACTGCGAATTGATACTTCTCAAACCCAATACTTATATGAACCTAAGCGGGAACGCCGTCCGCTACTGGCTGCAAAGAGAGAATATCCCGGTGGAGAACCTGCTTGTTGTGGTCGACGACCTCTCCCTCCCATTCGGTACCCTGCGCCTCAAGCCCAAAGGCAGCGATGCGGGGCACAACGGACTGAAGAACATACAAGAGCTCCTCGGGACGCAAGTATACAGCCGCCTGCGCTTTGGTATAGGCAACGACTTCCCTCGCGGAGGGCAGATTGATTATGTGCTGGGTAAGTTCCCCCACGAAGAGATGGAGCAGATGCCCGAGAGGTTGACACGCGCCGTGGATATCATCAAGAGTTTCTGCTTGGCAGGAGTGCAGATTACAATGAACCAATACAATTAGAGCATTTCCCCAATGGACGAAGTAAGAATAGACAAATGGATGTGGGCCACGCGTATCTTCAAGACCCGCACTATAGCGGCTGAGGCTTGCAAGAAGAGCCGTGTAATGGTTGGCGGCGTCACTGTAAAGCCTTCACGCATGATAAAGGTCGGCGAGGTGATTCAGGTACGCAAGCCGCCCGTGACGTTCTCGTTCAAAGTATTGGCACTGACGGAACGTAGGATGGGTGCCAAGCTGGTGCCAGGCTATCTGGAGAATGTTACAACGCCCGACCAGTATGAGATACTTGAGATGAACAAGATTTCCGGCTTCGTTGACCGTGCCCGTGGCCTTGGGCGCCCTACAAAGAAAGACCGTCGCGAGCTGGAGCAGTTTACTGACCCCTCAGCAGCAGGCGACGGCTTTGATTTTGATTTCGACTTCGACGACTATGACGAAGACTAACGTCTCTCTTCGTTAGTAAGAAGTGCTCTGCGGGTTCCAGTTTGCCCAACCCTTTGTCCAGTCGTCAGACCCATCGAAAGCGCCCTTATAGGATACCTTATCGAAGAAACTATCCGATAGAACACTGTCGGAGAAGTCTGCCCCACCGATGTTTCCGGTCACTACGGACGAATAATCGGCATTCGTGGCAATAATATCGTTGCTTGATGCGTATACCTGGTTGTTCAAATCTGCCGTCTCGAAATAACTCTGGCTTGCATCGTCCTTGAAGTTCTTCCACATACCGGCAAATATTACGTTCTTCACCGTAGCCTTCTCGTTAGCCGACTGGAGATACAAACCATAAGGCCAACCGGTAAACACCGAGTTATATACATTCAGAGCCGAGTTGCGACGGATATGCATGGCTGCTTGGAACTGTCCACCTTTCGCGCCATTGGCTGCATCGTCCGTTGTATAAAGGATTTCGCTTTCAGCCTTGCCTGCAGACTCACCATAGAACGGACCAATCAATGTTACGTTTGAGAATATCGGGTTTGTCAGAGGTTCATTGCCAGAACCATTGGCATCGTTGTCAGACTCAAAGCCATTCGACTTGGATGTGTCTGCCACCTTCGGGTCGCGTACACCCAGCAGATATTGCAACTTGCCATTATAGCCATAGTCCGTATCAAACTCATCGTCCCAACCTTTGTAGGCAATAAGGTGCTTGGCATTCACCGTGCCGCCAAACCATTCATACGAGTCGTCGCCACAGTAAGAGACCTGAATATACTCCAAAGTAGTGCCACGACCTACACCACCGCATGTCAAACCATTGATTTCCTTATTCGGCTCCAACGGATAGCCGGCAAACTCAATACGTACATACTTCACGATGCCCGAGTTGTCGTCGGGGTTGTTGCCTCCATAGACAGTACGCGGGCCGCCTTCTATCTGCGGCTCATTGGCATTCACAGGTGCATTGCCACATAAAATCAATCCACCCCAATCACCATATGCACGCGCTCCGGCAGCTTGGTCGGAAGTAAAGACAATAGGTTTCTCTTGAGTTCCTTCGGCAATAATCCTACCACCAGGCTCAACAATAAGCGAACCTTTCGTTGCCTTCTCACCCTTGATTACCGTACCTGGCTCAATTGTCAGTGTCGCACCTTTGGTTACATACACAAAACCTCTGAGCAGGTTGTTGTCTGCTGCCTTGAGAGTTATATCCGAGGTAATCTCGTTTTCCAACACAACGTCCTGACTTTCTTCCTGAGGAACATCCACATCCGAGTCATCGTTGCCACATCCTACATTTCCAACCATCGTGGCCATGCAAGACAAAACAGCCACACCCTTCAATAAAAACTTGTTCATGATTAAACCCAATTTAGTTTGTATAAGTGATTTTCGATTAAAATTTAACGGATACACCCAGGTCGATTGCCACACCCGGACGATAGCTACGAACCAATTGTTCCACCTCGCGCTTTGCTCCCGTGGCATCTGTCAGCTCCAAGAATTGTTTATACTCAATCTTCGAGTTCAACATATCCTTGACGCCAAACTTTAGCTCCACATAGCGGCCCAAGGTCTTCGAGAAACTCAAGTCCAACGAATTGCGCGGCATCTCATAGATATCGGGAATATCGTCGTTGGGGTTCTGCGCCGGTACACCCACTGTTTCTATTCGCTTACCAATACGATTGTAGAGAATGGACGCCGAGAGACCCTTTTCTTCGTTCTGATAGAAGAGACCTGTATTAATCAAGTATGGCGATTGCCCCTGCATGGCACGGTCGCGCTCGAAAGAGCCTTCGGAGAAATATACCTTGCTGTGGATATATGCTCCGTTGAAAACAAGACCGAAATCCTTCAGCCCGATAAAGTCGAGATGTTTCTTAATATCCACCTCCACGCCAAACGCCTTCGCATTATCGGCATTGTGATAGGTATATTGCAGTCCCGAACCTGCCTCACGATAAGTCTGCTCGATAGGGTCAGCAAAGTATTTATAGAAAGTACCCACCGTCACTGTCTCGCCCTGCGAGGGATAAAACTCGTAACGCAAATCCACGTTGTTGGTATACGCATTCTTCAAATCAACATTTCCGGTGATATTGACATCGAGGGTAAAGTCGTAATACACGTAGGGAACAACTTCGCGAAACTCCGGGCGGTTGACCGAACGACCATATGCCACCCTTACCAGCTGCTTATCCGTCATATTATAGGCTATATTAAGAGAGGGGAAGAACTCCGTTGAGTTTTGGTCGAGGTGCACCGGCTTGATGCCATCCGACTCATAGCCGTCTAACTTCAGTCTATAGTATTCCATTCGAACGCCGACATTTGCATTCAGCTTCTCCCCATAGTTCAGCTTGGCCGACACATAAGCGGCCCCCAATAGATTGTCGGAGGTATACGAGTCGCTCTTGTTTGTGCTTTCCCTCATATATATACGGTCGGCAGAGATGTTCTCGTCGGAGAAAACCGAACTATAATTCCACTCGGCAAAGCGGTTGTAGCCATTCCCGAGCAAGTTGTACACAAAGCGGCGTGCATCAAAATTACGCTCCTTATACTCGCCGTAAATACCGGCATTCACGATTGGCTTAAACAAGTCGGATACCACAATATTATGCTCGTAGTTGGTCCCGAATGAGAAACTGTTATCCTTCAGGTCTTGATAATAGCGCGTTGGATCGGAGACGTAGTATTGTTGTTCTCCATTAGAGCCAAGCAGCAGTGACTTCACCACCTTTCTATCCGGCTCCTTGTAGGCAGCGTAGGCATAACCAATGGTCCAGTCAAGCTTGTCAGCCTCATCATGCCATTTATGTTCACCCGAAAGTTGTCCGGCATAAGTGGTTCGCCCAGTGTAGAGAGATTCCCATTTCTGGATATCCTCTTCAGAATAATAGTCTGTTCCCTCGCGTTGTGAGAGGGATGAGGTACCACGCTGACTGAAGAAGTTATGTATCTCAAGTTTGTTGTCGTCCTTAATGAAAGACATATTGAACAAGGCACCCAACTTGGTGGTGTTCTTATATTGCACATCATCGTATTTGTAGCGATACGACGACTTGTCGTTTGTCATATCATACGAGAGGTAGTTGTTGTTCTTCAGTTCGTAATAATCATATCCCGTGCTATAGTTCACGTTCGTTACATTCCCAATCCGCCAATCACCCTTGTCGAAAAGACGGTTTATGGTAAAGCTCAACTTCTGTTCCGGGAGGGCATTGAAACGATTTATGCCCCATCCAGTATTCACCCGGCGGGTAAAATCGGCAGCTTCAGATGTACCTACGTTGTTTAGATGAGATGGTGCATTGGAGGGTAAAGCGCGTTTACCTGCACCAAAGCCAAGATAGTCGGCAGCATATCCTTCGGCAAGTTGGAAATCGCGGAAAGAAGCATTGGTATTAAATCCCAACTGATACGACACATTAAAGGTGTTTCCTTCCGGTACGTTTTTCGTCAGCAGACGGACAAAGCCACCGGAGAAATCGGCAGGCAGTTCGGCCGACGGACTCTTATAGACCATCATATTGTCGATTAACGAAGATGGTAACACGTCGAAAGAGAAAGCTCGGCTGTCCGTTTCGCTCGAAGGCGTAGTTGCATTATTGAGCCATACATTATTATAACGTTGTGCCAAGCCGCGTACCACGATAAAACGGTCGTCCACAATCGTTATACCCGGAATACGGCGAAGCACCTCGGCTGCGTCGCTATCCTGTGTCTTGCTGATTTGCTGGGCGGATATTCCGTTTGCCACAGGGAGACTTTTGCGGACTGTGTTCAGCACCGCTGCCTCCGTTCCTAACTTCCGCTGGGCCACAACCACCACATTCTGAAGCTGAACATCGGCATCCGACAGTTCGATACGCACAACAGCTTCTTGTTGGGCTACCACTGCCACATCCTTTATGTTTTGTGTTTTGTATGATACGTAAGAGGCAACCAAGGCGTAGTTGCCGGGCTGAACTTTCTCGATACGGAAATTACCATCCATATCCGTAACGGCACCGATTGTGGTTCCTTCGATAAGAACCGTAGCACCTATCAAGGGTTCCTTATACTTGGCATCTGTCACGGTTCCGCAGATGACACCTGTGTGTGGCGGCTGAACTGCCATGGCGAGGACGCTCCCCAACAAAAGGAGAATTAACATCAGCAGTCCTCTCTTTTCACTTCTATATTCCATCATACTTTACTTCTTGTGCATTTATATGCCACAAAAGTAGAGTCGGAATATTTCAGCCGAATTTAGAAAAGATGACAATAGAGTTACGTTTACCCTTGTTGGTCGGCGGGGTATACCACTCCGAGTTGATGGCGTATCTCGTCGATAATTTCCAAAGTGATGAGGGAGTTTTCGTGGCTGTTAATCTCCGATTCGCGTTTGCCTGCAAGAATCAGGTTTATAAACTCAGCCACCTCATAATAATATTCGTCTTTGTCTGTCACCGCACTGATGTCTTGCGCCTCGGCAACCGTTGTCCGTCCTGCACCCGAGGGAACACGGGGCGTAAAGCTTACCTTCCGGATTATATTTATGCGGTCTAAATGGATATTGCCATCCTCCCCTTCTATCTCCGTCGGCAGAGTGGAGTTGGCAATCTTTGAATAGAGAATAGTTGCGTTCATCCCCTTATAGAGGAAGTTCACAGCCCCCTGTCCGTCCACTCCCGAAGAGAGCAGAACGCCGCAAGCATCCACCTTCTCCGGTCTGCCGAACAAGACTACCATTGGATAGAGCGTATATATACCTATATCCATCATTGCTCCATTCGACAGCTCGGGGCGGAAAGCATTGAGCACTATTCCTTCCTTATATTTATCGTAGCGCGACGAGTATTGGCAATAGCTCGAGAAATAACGGCGTATCGTCCCCACCCGGTTCAGATTATCACGAACGGCGCGAAAGTTTGGAGTGAGCGTTGGCTTCATTGCCTCCATAAGAGTCACGTTGTATGCCCGGGAAGCCTCAATCATACGTCTCACCTCCTTCGCATTCGAAGCCAAAGGTTTCTCACACAATACGTGCTTACCGTGTTTCATGCAAAGAATACTCTGCTCGGCATGCAAGAAATTGGGAGATGCGATATATACCGCATCAATCAGCGGACTCTGCGCCATCTCCTCAAGGGAAGTAAAAGTATGGGGAATATTATGTTTGGCTGCGAACTCATCCGCCCGCTCTTGTGTTCGCGAATAAACGGCAGAGAGTTCAAAACGCTCGTCTTGCCGAGCCCCGGCAATCACCCAATCCGTTATAAAGTTCGTTCCTACTACGCCAAAACGTATCTTATTGCTCTTTGTCATGGTTAGTTGTCTTTCTCAATGTTCATATATCCGTCTCTGAGGACCAAAACGCCATCGTCCACCATAAGTTCGGGCACAACATCCGCAATGTTCAGTGTAAGACAATAGGGGATGGCATCCTCCAGGTGGTTTGCTCTCAAACGTGCCGCATGGTCCGTTGCGTTGATATAATCATCCAAGTTGTTCTTATTGCCGGTCCACATATCACGGGCAATGACTGCCGCATCGGATGCCACATGGTATTCGCCGGTAGCGGTGAGAACATCGGTTAGCGCACCACCGAACAGTGTATCTTCTATGTTTACCTTATCTTGCCAACCGGAGCAAAGCACGATGACATCCCGTTGGTGCTTTAAGCAGAAGTTTGCCACCGCCTGCAAGTTGACGAATGCGCCGGTGATAACACGATATGCAGACTTGGCTATAGTGATAGCCTTTGTCCCGTTGGTGGTTGTGAAGGCTATATCCCGACCGTTCACCTTCTCCTTGGTATAGTCGAAGGGCGAATTCCCGAAGTCGGCAAAGTCGCACCGCTTGACATTACGCTCGGCACCAACCAGCCAGCCTCTACGTTTGTATTCCATGGCTTCTTCCACGGAAGCCACCGGACGGATACTGCGCACACCATTTTGGAATGCTGCCGCCATCGTTGTTGTTGCACGAAACACGTCGACGACAACAACAATCGCCTCCGTATCATGATATGCCGGATATAATGCCGGAGAGAGACAAACGTCAATCTTCATATTTATCAAGCCAAGGTATTTGTTCCGTCGACCAAGCAACCCATCGACCAAACAGCGCGGACATTCAGTTTGCGGTCCAGAATAACGATATCGGCATCCTTGCCGTGTTGCAGAGAACCCTTACGGTCGTCAACACCCATTATGCGGGCAGGTGTTTCGGAAGCCATACGAATGGCATCAGCCAATGGCACCGCTGCTTTCTGCACCATCGTGCGGATAAGCTTATCCATCGTGGCAAGACTTCCCACCAAAGAAGAGTGGTCTGCCAACTTACATACACCATCTTCAATAATGATACGAGGGTCGTCCACCGGCTGACCTCCATCGGCGGCATAAGCCAATGCGTCTGTTGTCAGGCAGGTATGTTCCACACCTTTCAGTTTGTACACCAAGCGAAGGATAGTTGAGGGCAGATGTCTGCCGTCGGCTATCACCTCAACCGTCATATCGTCTTCAAGGAATACGCTTTCCACCGTCCCTTCGTATTTGTATTCGCGGCGTTTGTGGAAACCGGGCATCGCATTATAGAAGCGAGCCGCATGAGTAAACCCGGCTTCGTATGCAGCCTTGATGTCGCCAAACTCGGCTACCGTATGAGATACGGCAGGAAGAACACCTTTGGAACGGATATAGCGGGCAAAGTCTAATGCCCCCGGCAGTTCAGGACTTGCGTCCCAACGTTTGACACAAGTCGTGCTTTCCAATAGCAGCCGGTATTCCTCGGGGTCGGGGTTTCTCAGAGCATCCGTAAGCAGACTGCCTGCCATATTCGGATTTAGGTACGGACCTTCGAGCTGCAGCCCCATCACGGGACTGTTCTTTTCAGCCATTACCTCCTCACACAAGGCTACAGCCTTATTGATATCTGCCAAGGGAAGCGGCGAGATGGTCGGGAAAATAGTTGTGGCACCATATCTGAGATGCGAGTGCACCGCCCCGTGGAAGGCTTCCTTGGTACATGCACGGAAGTCATAGCCACCACCGCCATGAATGCTCATTGCCACAAAGCCCGGAACGATATACATTCCCCCGGCATCCACAACCTCAGCACCTACTATCGCCAAGTCGCTATTGGCCACTTCCAATATCTTACCGTCTTCAATCAAAACCGAGCCGTCTTTCAACCAGCCTTGCGGTGTCAGTATCTGTCCGTTTATTATTTGTGTCAGCATATCTCAAAACAGTTTATTCGTTCCTTCCACCAGTTTACCCATCGACCAAACGGCGCGCACGTTCAAGTCGTCATCGAGCACCATCATATCGGCATCTTTGCCTCTTTGCAAGGAGCCTTTCCTATCGTAAATACCCATGATACGGGCAGGCGTTTCGGAAGCCATGCGTACGGCATCCTCAAGCGGGATTTCCACCTTCTGCACCATTGTACGAATCAGTCGGTCCATCGTTGCGATGCTGCCTGCCAGAGCCGAACGGTCTGCCAGCTTACACACACCGTCTTCAATAATCACACGCGGGTCGAAAGCCACCTTGCTGTCGCTTGCCGCACAAGCCAGCGCATCTGTAATCAAGCAAGTACGTTCCACTCCCTTTACTTTGTATACCAAACGAAGTATCGTGGGCGGGACGTGTATGCCATCTGCCACAACCTCCACGGTCATATCATCTATAAGGTAGATGCTCTCCACCGTACCTTCGTATTTATATTCGCGGCGTTTGTGGAAGCCGGGCATCGCATTGTAGAAATGCGTTGCGTGAGTGTATCCAACATCATAAGCCGTCTGGATGTCGCCATACTCCGCCTGCGTATGTCCCACAGCCGCCAACACACCTTTGGATGTGATGTAACGGCCGAACTGCATGGCGCCCGGAAGCTCCGGCGCGGCATCCCACCGCTTGATGCAATTCGTTTCTTCCAAAAGGGGGATATATTCTTCGGGGTCGGGATTCTTGATGTTCTCCGGAATTTGACCGCCTGCCATCTTTATGTTGAAATAATGCCCTTCGAGGTGAAGGCCCATGACGGGACTGTCTTTCTCCGCCATCAGCTTCTCGGTTGTTTCCGCTGCTGCACGTATCATAGGGATGGTCGACGAGGAAAGGGTGGGGAAAATACTTGTCGTGCCATGTTGCAGATGGGCAGCCACCGCCGTGCGGAAGGCCTCCTCCGTTCCTTCCATGAAGTCGCGTCCGCCACCGCCGTGAACATGTATCTCCACTCCGCCGGGGACGATATACATTCCTCCAGCGTCAATCAACTTTGCACCTACCACAGCGAGGTCGCAGTTCATTACCTCCAGAATCTTGTCATCGCCTATCAATACAGAACCGCCTTTCATCCAGCCCTGCGGCGTAAGTATACGACCATTTACAATTTGTGTCAGCATATTGTTTGTGTTTTATCAATCAGTCCATGTTTGTCGCCTACAAAAGTAGAACTTTTTGTTTAAGGCCCGCATATAAAAAAAGCGCCCGTTTCATTACTGCGGCGCTTTTCCGGTGAGGGCCTCCAACTCGAGGGTCAGTTCGGTCCATTTATCCATCGTATCGGAGAGTTCTTTTTTCTTCGACGAATAATCGGCATAGAGCGAAGCGTCGGCTGCGCCCTCCGGCGTAGCCATCCGGGCTTCGAGAGAGGCGATGGCGCCCTCCAGTTCGGTTATTTTGTTTTCGGCATCGGCAACAGCCTTTTCCGCCTTCTTCACGCTCCGGGCAAATTCCTTCTGGGCTTCATACGAGAGCTTGTCTTTTGTGGGCGCAACCTCCGTAGCAGCTCCTGAAGGAGCTTTCTGCGTTGGGCGCTCAAGCTCGCGCAGGCTGTCCATTTTCTTTTTCTCGAGGAAGTCGTAGATACCTCCAAGATGCTCCACTACGCGTCCGCCGCCAAACTCATAAACCTTGTCGACCAAGCCGTCGAGGAACTCACGGTCGTGAGAGACGACAATCACCGTGCCGTCGAAATCTCTCAGTGCATCCTTCAGCACGTCCTTCGAGCGCATATCCAAATGGTTGGTCGGCTCGTCGAGAATAAGGAGGTTGACAGGCTCCAAAAGCAGGCGAATCATCGCGAGGCGGCTCCGTTCGCCACCGGAGAGCACCTTCACCTTCTTGTCCGACGCTTCGCCGCCAAACATAAAGGCGCCGAGGATATCGCGTATCTTGGTTCGTATGTCACCTTTAGCCACATCGTCAATAGTCTGGAAAACGGTAAGTTCACCATCGAGTAGCGATGCTTGGTTTTGGGCGAAATAGCCAATCTGTACGTTGTGGCCGAGCTGAAGTTTTCCTTCATTTTTCAGTTGTCCCATGATGCACTTCACCAATGTTGATTTTCACGAGCGTAGACTTACCCTCACCGTTCTTGCCTACGAACGCCACCTTGTCGCCTCGGTTTATCGTCAGCGTGACGTCTTTGAAAATAAGATGGTCGCCATAGCTTTTCGTCACCCCTTCCATTATCACCGGATAGGAGCCCGAGCGCGGGGCGGGCGGGAACTTGAGGCTCAGCATTGCGGTGTCGACCTCATCCACCTCGATGCGTTCCACCTTTTCCAGCTGTTTGATGCGCGACTGCACCTGCACCGACTTCGTTGCCTTGTAGCGGAAGCGTTCGATGAAGGCTTCCGTATCCGCCAGCTTCTTCTGCTGGTTGCGGGCAGCACGCAGCTGTTGTTCGCGGCGTTCGGCACGCAGCTTCACGTATTCGGAGTAGCGCACCTTATAGTCGTAGATATGTCCCAGTTCGATTTCTATTGTTCGCGAGGTGGTGCCATCGATAAAGGCCCGGTCGTGTGAGACCAGTATCACTGCGTTGGCACGCGTGGCGATGAAGTTCTCGAGCCATTGGATAGACTCGATATCGAGGTGGTTGGTGGGCTCGTCGAGCAGCAGGACGTCGGGCCTACGGAGCAGCAGTTTGGCCAGTTCGATACGCATGCGCCACCCGCCGCTAAACTCTGCCGTGGGGCGGTCGAAGTCTCCTCGCGTAAATCCCAGACCTATCAGCGTGCGCTCCAGCTCCGCCTGATAGTTGCCCCCTCCCATCATCTGAAAATGTTCGGAGAGGTGCGTCACCCTCTCAATAAGCTTCTGATATGCCTCCGAGTCGTAGTCATCTCTTTCCGCCAGCTCCGTGTTGAGCCGCTCTATCTCCTTCTCCGTTTCCCGGATATGTCCGAAGGCTAGCTCAGCCTCTTCGCGCACCGTGCGGCTGTCAAGAAGTTGCATATGTTGGGGGAGATAACCTATTGTGGTTTCTTTGGGGATGCTCACCGTGCCCGCAGTGGGCATCTGCAGCCCTGCGAAGATTTTCAACATAGTGGATTTGCCAGCCCCGTTCTTGCCCACCAAGGCAATACGGTCTTTCTTGTTGACAACAAACGAGACATCATCGAAAAGCGTGAATCCGCCAAACTCCACTCTTAGTCCTTCTACCGAAATCATATCTATCCTGTAATTACGCGTGCAAATATACGAAATAATAGGGCCGGGGACGTGGCAGGGCTAAATAGAGGGCGCCAAGGAAAGAGGTGAAGGGAGAATATTGTTACCTTTGCGCGTACCAACAAACAATAAACATTTTAATGTCATGAAGAAAAAAAGTGTAACATTACTTGTGGCTGCCACCTTGGCGAGCAGCGTTCTCTTTTCGTCATGTATCGGTTCATTCGGCTTGACGAACAAACTCCTCAGCTGGAACAACTCCGTTAGCAGCAAGTTTGTAAACGAACTTGTGTTCATTGCCTTTTGCATTGTCCCTGTCTACGAAATCTCGGCTCTTGCCGACCTGATTGTGCTCAACTCCATTGAATTTTGGAGCGGCAGCAGCCCCGTGGCAGACGCCGGAACGGTGAAGACCATCGATGGCAAAGACGGCAAGTATACCGTTGAGACCAAGAAAGACGGTTACCGCATCCAGAAGGAAGGCGAAGAGAAGGCCATCGACCTCGTGTTCAACGAGGCAGACAAGAGCTGGAGCGTTGAGGCTAACGGCGAGGCTACAAAGCTGATGAAGTTTGCCGACAACGACGAGGTTGTAATGTATCTCCCCGACGGTAAAGAGATGAACGTTGAGCTTAGCCAGGCAGGTGTACTTGCCTTCCGTCAGGCTGTGAACGGCAGTTCATACTACGCTGCAAAATAATCGCAGAAGAAGATTTCGCCCTCAAGTGGTGGGCATGAAGCTGTGTCGCGACATCAAGTTCGCGGCACAGTTTTTTTATGTCCGTCCGTTATTTACTCACTCGGATACTTTCCAATCCTCTATGGTTCCGGTTTCGGAGGAGAAGCTGCAACCTACTTTATAGAGCACGCGGCTGTCGGCGGCGTAGGGCAAGGCATAGCCCTTGTCCTCTATTTGCCGGAGGGCTTCGTCGGCAGTACCGTTGAGTTTGAATTCAAAGATGTAGATATACTTGTCCGTCTCGATGATGCAGTCGGCACGACCGTGACTCAGTTGCTTCTCGGTGTAGACCATATAGGTGCTAAGCAGACGCAGGATGAGGTAGAAGGTGTAGTGGAAATCCCGTTCCCGTTCGCGCTCGTTAGCGTTGCGCCGCATAGAATAAGGAATGCCGGCAAAGAAGGCGGTGAGCTCTTGGCGGAACGTCTCCAGGTCGCCACGCTTGAGCGCC
>CAVGKO010000016.1:0-435 GCA_963629885.1 Anaerobutyricum sp. | reverse complement strand
GCTGGCGAAGAAGGCGGTGAGCTCTTGGCGGAACGTCTCCAGGTCGCCACGCTTGAGCGCCTTCACGTCGACACGGATGGAACTGTCCACAGGCGCCGTTGTCTTGAAGTAGTTGTTGGCGAGAAGGGAAATGAATCCCTGCTTCACCTCGTCGTTGGGGATGTCGAGCAAGAACTCTTGCACATCGGGGTCATAATCTTTGATGGTCAGATAACCGCTTTGGTATATCATCGGCAACGGACGCTCCACATCGGCTTTGTAGTCGGAGAAATCCTGTACGGCGTAGTATTTACCGGTAAGCTCGTTGAGGTTCTCATTGAAATGCTCCAACAATCGAATGAGATAGGTTGGAGTACCGGTTTGAAACCAGTAACCATCCAAACGCATACGGTCGAAAGCATTGAGTAGGCTGAACGGATTGAATATTCCGGCCGG
>CAVGKO010000015.1:0-15682 GCA_963629885.1 Anaerobutyricum sp. | reverse complement strand
ACTCGAACTCATTTATCCAAACAAACATATTTTCTCGAGCCAGGTGGATGGCGACAACTACTACTGCATGCTCGAGATACAAATTGACAGCCATGACGAAACTGACTTGTGCGATAGTTGACGACGAACCGTTGGCAGTAAGCCTTTTGGAGAGTTACGTAAACAAAACTCCGTTCCTGGAGCTTCAAGGAAAATACGGCAGTGCAGTGAATGCCCTCCCCGCGCTCACCGAGAAGCCGGTCGACCTTTTGTTTTTGGACATACAAATGCCCGAATTAAACGGCATGGAGTTCTCTCGCATACTGAAAGCCGAGACACGTATCATCTTCACAACAGCGTTCGGGCAATACGCACTCGACAGCTACAAAGTCAATGCACTTGACTACCTGCTGAAACCTATCAGCTATGCCGACTTCCTCAAATCGGCAAACAAAGCCCTGCAATGGTACGAGCTGCTTCGCGAGGGTAATGGCGCGAAGAGCGGCACAGATGCAGGCAACACACCGGCGCAGCAGCAGCCATCAGTAGAAAGCATATTCATAAAGACGGAATATAAATTGGTGCAGGTGGAACTGCGCAAGATACTCTACATCGAAGGACTAAAGGACTACGTTAAGATATATGTAGAAGACGAGCCACACCCAATCCTCTCGCTCATGAGCATGAAGAACTTGGAGGATATGTTGCCGGCAAGCCGCTTCATCCGCGTGCACCGGTCCTACATCGTACAGCCCGAAAAGATTAAAGTAATAGAGCGGGGGCGCATCGTTTTCGACAAGAAGTATATCCCCATCTCCGACAACTACAAACAGAAGTTCATGGAGTTTCTCTCGCAGCGCTCCCTCTTGCCTTAGAATAACTGAAGCAACAACTGCTCCAATCCCTTTGTCATCTGCCTCAGACTACAGGAATAATTGTTTGAGAAAACGGCAACGGCATAACGCTTGCCATCCTTATCGATATATCCGGCATAGCTGCGTACACCTGTCATGCTACCGCTCTTCAAACGAGCCTTGCCTTGCAGAGGACTTCCTTTCAAGAAATTGCGTACCGACCCTTCTATCCCTGCCTGCGGCAACGACTCGAAGAACGCATCCGCTGCCTCCGACTGAGTCGACATGTACACAAGCAAATCTGCTATAAACTCAGCTGAGACCTTATCCACCGGTGACAGCCCGTTGCCATCATACATCCGCAATGCACTAACGTCAAGTCCCTTTTCCTGCCAATGGTTTAGCACCACCTGCACGCCCCGACTAAAGGAAGAGATAACCTCATTCTGTTGAGGGGTGTATTGCGAGCCCACCGTTTTCAACAATGCATCTGCATACAAATTCTGACTGACATGATTAGTCACGCTCGCAATTTTTCTCAACGATGGTGAGGAGGTCGTAGTAATAGTATGTCTTTCCTCAGACTTCCACCTACCCTCTTCCTTTTCTACACGGAAAGATGTCGGCTTCTTCCCCACCGCGATGCCTTCCTTCTCAAGATGAGAGGTCAGATATTCTGCCAAGAACAATGCCGGGTCGGGGATATCACCCTTCAATACATAACGCTCACGATTAGCCGGCACACTGCCCAACAAGATACGTTCAGCCGTCAATGGTGCGCCAAAGATATAGGCGCTGTCTGTCGCAACCTTTAGGTGGTTGACAAACCGCAGGGAAGATATCTCCGGGTCTACCCCAATGATTTCCGGGCACGTACCAACCGTCCCCGTCTTCAGAGTCAACTTATATATATTGTCGAACACCGACAGGCCATAGCTTCCCGGTGCATAATAGTTCCCCATGTCTTCCTTTAGCCACTTGACAGAGATGCCCTCCGAATCGAAGACGCTTTCGTCTGCCACCACCGCCCCTGTGATTTCTCTGATGCCCGCTTCCTTTAATGCCGCTATCCATTCGGGGATAAAAGTGTTATCGGCGGGCGTATAACTGTTTCTATCCGGAGCAAAATAGGATGACCCCAATGACGGGTCTCCACTGCCATGTATATACAGATTACCATCCAGCACTCCCTCCCGGATACTCCCATCGTACTCCAAAGATGTGGCATACCGATAGTCGCTGCCCAAGATATCAAGGGCGGTTGCCACGCTAACTGTTTTCAGGACAGATGCCGGAGTAACCTCACGCGTTGCGTCATAGCTATAGAGGGTTTTCCCGTCTTGCACATCTTTCACCACAATAGAAAACGTTGCCCCCTTCATATAAGAGGCACTCAACAATCGCTTTATGGGTAATGGCACTTCGGCTTGCAATAGCGAAACACAACTCAGCAGCAAGACTGCGCACAAAATTTTCCTTATCATCTTCATTTCCCTATCTCAGTTTATTTTACCTTTGTCTCGGACAAAGATAAAGATTAAACCTATGAACTCGCTATTCGAAAAGCCTTTTACGTTCGACCGCGTCATACGTATCATATTCAGCATCGTCATCATTGGCGGATTGCTCTATCTGATTACCATCCTGCGGGCTGCGCTTCTCCCGTTCCTGATTGCATGGCTGTTGGCTTATATGACGCAACCCTTCGTAAAGTTTTTCCAATACAAACTCGGGCTAAAGAGCCGTATCTTGTCCATCATAGCTGTAATTATTTGTGGCTTGCTCGTCATCAGCGCCGCAGTGGCTATTGTTGTTCCCTCCATTGCCCAAGAAGCCGAGCGGACGCTCAGCTTGGTGCGCACATATAGTCCAAGCGAAGGACATGTGCCGTTGATTCCCGAATCGTGGATTGTTTATTTGGAGAACAACCTAAATGCCAATCAGCTGATGGAGCTTCTCAGCCGCGAGAACATCCAGGATGCCATCCATAAATTGGTTCCCAAAGTATGGAATATCTTATCGGGCACTTTTTCAATCCTCTTCAGCATAACGATTATATTCTTAATTCTGCTGTATTTCATTTTTATCCTGCTGGACTACGAAAAGATTGTCGGTGGATGGATTGTATTGATACCAAAGCATTTCCGTCCTTTTGCCCGGGGACTTGCCGATGACGTGGAGCAGAGTATGAACCGATACTTCCGTGGCCAGTCTCTGATTGCGCTTTGTGTAGGCATCTTGTTTGCCATCGGGTTCAAGATTGTAGGCTTCCCCTTGGGCGTTTCGCTTGGATTGTTTATCGGTGTGCTCAACTTGATTCCTTACCTGCAAACCATCGGATTGATTCCAATGGTAATGCTCAGCCTCCTGAAGTCGGCAGAGACGGGACAGAACTTCTGGATAATATTCGGCTCGGGGTTATTGGTGATGGGGATTGTTCAATGCATTCAGGACTTGTATCTCACGCCAAAAATCATGGGCAAGACAATGGGACTGAACCCTGCCATCATACTCCTTTCTTTGTCCATTTGGGGGACATTGCTCGGGTTCATCGGACTAATCATTGCTCTTCCGCTCACAACGCTTTGCCTCTCCTACTACAAGCGTTTTATCCTTCAAGAAGAAGACATCAAACCTCTGCCAACAGCAGACAATCAGCCCAAGGAAGAAGAACCGGGGTCTTGACTTTTCTCAAAATAAGACCTCGTGTTATTGCTTGTGAAAGAAATAAAATCTACCTTTGCCCCCGCAATACGAAAGTATGCATCGGTTGATTCGCTAGCTCAGCTGGTAGAGCACATCCCTTTTAAGGATGGGGTCTTGGGTTCGAACCCCAAGCGAATCACTGGTTGATTAGGGGTTAACAACATCAAGATGGTTGACAAATTGGTTTCTTACGGTTTGTTAGCCATATTTTTTTGCCCTGCCGCCACTCTTTCGGCTAAACCGCTACGTTTCATGTAGCTACATCCATCCTTAGTGCCACATTCTTTTCCATTTACCCCTTCTTTCATTTGAGATAATTATTGGGATAGAATACGTATCTTTGCCGGCATAAATTTTAACAACATGTACAAAAAACATTTATTCTCACTATTGTTCATCCTCCTGATAGGGACGGCATGTAACAAACAGCAACACTTCATCTCTGACGATGCGTTCAGAGCCGAGGTAGAGAAGGACTTCCAAGACAAGCAAGCGGCTTTGCCCGACGGAGACCTATTCTCGATTTTCAATCAGCAAATGACACCGATAGAAAAGGAAGCACTTACTTTCATGTATGCTTATCTGCCGATTGGTGACATCACCGACTACGACGGAACGCTTTATTTGGACAATATCCGTTGTTCTTTCAAAGCGAAAGAGGAAATGCCTTGGGGCGACAGTATCCCTGAAGAGATTTTCCGCCATTTCGTTTTACCTATCCGTATAAACAACGAGAACTTGGATGGAGCCCGTATGGTTTTCTACGAAGAGTTGAAAGACCGCGTAAAGGGAATGTCGTTGCACGATGCCATATTGGAAGTAAACCACTGGTGTCATGAGAAGGTAACCTACACACCGTCTGATGCACGTACAAGCTCGCCATTGGCTTCGGTAAGAACTGCCTACGGCCGTTGCGGTGAGGAGTCGACATTTACGGTAGCAGCCTTGCGTTCGGTAGGTATCCCTGCCCGCCAGGTATACACTCCCCGTTGGGCACACTCAGACGACAACCACGCTTGGGTTGAGGCTTGGGTGGATGGCAAATGGCACTTCCTTGGTGCTTGCGAACCGGAACCGGTTCTCGACTCGGGATGGTTTAATGGTCCGGCTTACCGCGGTATGTTGATGCACACAAAGGTGTTTGGCAAATACAACGGCCCGGAAGAAGTTATGCGCGAGACAAAATGTTATACCGAAATCAACGTTATCGACAACTATGCACCGACAGCAAAAGCATACGTCACCGTTGTTGACACCGATGGCAAACCGGTATCAGGAGCAGACGTTGAGTTCAAGATTTACAACTATGCTGAGTTCTATACCGTAGCCAACAAGAAATCGGACGCTGAAGGAAAGACCTTCCTTTCTGCCGGTAAGGGCGATATGTTGGTTTGGGCTACCAAAGACGGTAAGTTCGGCTTCGATAAGGTATCCTTTGGCAAGGGCGATGCAACCATCATATTGGACAAAAAGCCGGGTGAGGCCATCGCTCCTATTGCTCTCGACATTATTCCTCCGGTGGACGGTTCTATCCCCGTAAACGTTACTCCCGAGCAGAAGGAAGCTAACGCTGCCCGCACAAAACAAGAGGATGTTATCCGTAACAAGTATGTAGCTACCTTCTACAACGAAGAGAAGGCAGAGGCTTTGGCTAAAGAGCTGGGCACCGACCCCAAGAAGACAGCCGACTATATGATTGGCAGCCGTGGAAACTGGAAGGATATAGAGAAGTTCCTTCGCGAGACTCCGGCTGAGAAGCGTTCTATAGCAATGGACTTGCTGGGTGTAGTATCAGCAAAAGACCTTCGCGATACGCCTGCATCTGTTTTGGCTGACCACTTGAACAACACAGAAGTGGAGGACAGCAAGTTCTTCAACGCTTATGTTTTGTGCCCACGTGTGGCAAACGAGTTCCTCTCGCCTTACCGCAGTTATTTCCAGAAGAATGTGGATGCTCAGCTGGCTAAGCAGGCAAAAGAAGACCCTTCGGTTTTGGTAGACTGGGTAAAGAAGAACATAACCATCAAGGACGAACTCAACCCTCTGCACATTCCTGTAATGCCGATGGGCGTATTCAAATCGCGTAGTGCCGACAATGCTTCACGCAACATCTTCTTCGTAGCTGTTGCACGTAGCTTGGGTATCCCGGCTCGTGTAGACCAGGTTACCGGTAAGACGCAGTATATAAAGGATGACAATTGGGTGGACGTTAACTTCGATTCCACTGTTCAGGTAGTAGCCAAGCAAGGAAAGGTTGTTGCTTCTTACAATCCAATCAAGATATTGCAAGACCCGAAATACTATAGCAACTTCACAATTGCCAAGATTCTGCCGGATTCCAAGCTGCAGACATTGGACTTCGAGCCAACCGGTCACGTTGATATGGGCGTAGGTGACACCTGGAGCAGCATGCTGAAGACTCCGCTTAGCATCGACGAGGGTAACTATATGATGGTTACCGGTAACCGTATGAGCGACGGCAGCGTATTGGCAGAAGTCTCTTTCTTCACCATCGAAGAGGGCAAGACCACTCCGGTACAGTTGGTAGTGCGCGAAAACACCGACGAGGTACAGGTAATCGGTAGCTTCAACTCCGAGAACAAGTTCAAACAAGTTAAGGATGGTGCCGAAACCTCTGTTGTGGCAACAACGGGCCGTGGTTACTACGTGGTAGCTATCCTTGGCACAGGTCAGGAACCAACCAATCACGCTATGCGCGACATCGCTGCCGTAAAGAAAGATTTGGAAGCATGGGGCCGCGGGATGGTGCTCTTGTTCCCCGACGAGACAAACTACAAGAACTTCAACCCGAAAGAGTTTGGCGACCTTCCGAAGAATATCATCTACGGTATTGATACCGACAACCATATCCAGAAGGAAATAGTATCAGCCATGAAGCTGACTAACGCCAGCCAGCTTCCGATATTCATCATCGCAGATACGTTCAACCACGTTGTATTCGTTTCTCAAGGCTATACAATTGGTTTGGGCGAGCAAATGCTGAAGGTGATAAACAAGTTGTAAACTTCGCAACATAATAGAAAGAGAGGGAGCGTAACCAAGTCTTACGCTCCCTTTTTTTACACCCGGCATTCGGCATCTGTTTTTAGGTTATACGAACAAATTGCCCGTTTTATACGAATAAATCGGGCGATTTATTCGTACAACCGCCCAAGGCGGGGATTTTTCAATTGGCTCGATGCCCCTCCCTCTGAGTACCATTTAAACGACGTTCAAACGGCGTTTCAACAGAGGCAAAACCCTCCTCAAAACACCCCGTCTCCGACAATATCCGCCCACCCAACTTGTAAAATAAGGCGTTGGGATATCTATTACTTAAGCGAACGCTCCGGAGAATGTGATTTCATTGTGTGCAATGGGAATAAAGTGTTCCAATGTATCCAAGTGTCGTATGATATTTCCTCCGAGAAGACGCGCAAACGTGAAATCAAAGACGGGCATCACATCCTTATACAACCCGTTTACGAATGGAGCACCAGACTGTTCAATAGTAATTAGCCTCGAAAGCCAAAGGCAACCCCGCTCAAAAAAAGATATATGTTTTGCATTCAAAAGTCCCCTCTTTTGAAGCCAAAAGATATATCCTTTGCCCCCAAAAGTCCCCTCTTTTGAACGCGAAAGATATATCCTTTGTTTCGTCCCCTAAATCACTTGTCAGTTCCCATAAAGACAGGCCGTTTTACTGCTTGTCAAAAACAAAGCAATGGGGGCGTCTCACAAGGGTGTATTGTATACATCTTCACATCGGTACTTGGTGGCTTTTGCCGCAGAAGCCGAAGAAGATGGGTTATATACATACACATACGTGGGGCTTTCAGCATTGCTCGTTTCGACCCGTTAGAACAATGCTCATGCCGAGCATGAAAACGAAGAGAGGCTGCGTATTGCTCGCAGCCTCTCTTCGTTTCTTTTATCCGACACAAACGGGTTATCTGTTTTGGCGCTTGCGTTCTAATTCGTCGAGGATTATCTTACGCATACGCATATGGTTCGGGGTAATCTCCACGTATTCGTCGGCCTTGATATACTCAAGGGCATCTTCCAAACTGAATATTACGGGAGGAGCCAAGGATACTTTCTCATCTGAACCGGAAGCACGCATATTGGTTAGCTTCTTCGACTTCGTGACATTCACAACCAAGTCGCCCTCCTTTGTATGCTCACCTACAACCTGACCGGCATAGACTTCTTCCTGCGGAGCAATGAAGAAACGTCCGCGCGACTGCAAGTTGTTCAAGGCATAAGCAAACGCCGTACCTGTCTCCATGGCAATGATGGAACCATTGTTGCGACGCTCAATCTCGCCCTTCCACGGCTGATATTCCAAGAAACGGTGCGCCATGATTGCCTCACCGGCAGAAGCCGTCAGGACGGCATTGTTCAAACCAATGATGCCTCGTGAGGGGATTGTAAACTCAAGATGTATACGGTCGTTCTTGCTTTCCATCATTGTCATCTCGCCCTTACGCTTGGTTACCATATCGATAATACGGCTGGAGAATTCTTCGGGAAGATTGATTGTCAACTGTTCAACCGGCTCACACTTCACGCCGTCTATCTCCTTGATGATAACCTGCGGCTGTCCAACCTGCAGCTCATAACCCTCACGACGCATTGTCTCAATCAATACAGACAAGTGCAATACACCACGACCATACACCAACCATGAGTCGGCAGAGTCTGTAGGAGCCACACGCAAGGCAAGGTTCTTGTCCAACTCCTTCTGCAAACGGTCGTAGATATGGCGCGAGGTCACATACTTACCATCCTTACCGAAGAACGGAGAGTTGTTGATTGTAAAGAGCATCGACATGGTAGGCTCATCGATGGCGATTGTGGGCAGTGGCTCCGGTTCATTGATGTCGGCAATAGTCTCGCCAATCTCAAAGCCTTCTATTCCAACCAAAGCACAAATTTCTCCGGACTGAACGGAGGATACTTTTGTGCGGCCCAATCCTTCGAATATATCAACCTCCTTGATTTTGGACTTCACCATCGAGCCGTCGCGCTTACACAGCATAACGTCCTGTCCTTCCTTCAACTCTCCACGGTGAACACGCCCTACGGCGATACGGCCAACGTATTTGGAGTAATCGAGCGAGGTGATTAGCATCTGAGGGGTACCATCCAACACCTTGGGCTCCGGAATATACTCAATGATAGCGTCCAGCAGAGCCTGAATATCTTCCGTCGGCTTTCTCCAATCGGTAGACATCCACCCTTGCTTGGCAGAGCCGTAGATTGTTGGGAAGTCCAATTGGTCTTCCGTAGCATCCAAGCTGAACATCAAATCGAAAACCATCTCCTGCACCTCCGACGGACGGCAATTCAGTTTATCCACCTTATTGATAACAACAATAGGCTTCAATCCTATCTGAATGGCTTTCTGAAGCACGAAACGAGTCTGCGGCATCGGTCCTTCAAACGCGTCGACCAACAGCAGACAGCCGTCAGCCATATTCAATACGCGCTCCACCTCTCCTCCGAAATCGGCGTGCCCCGGAGTGTCTATTATGTTAATCTTGTAACCCTTATAGTTAATGGATACGTTCTTGGCCAGGATAGTAATCCCTCGTTCGCGTTCCAAATCATTATTGTCCATGAACTGGTCCGGTTCTGCCTGCCCTTCGCGGAAAAGCTTACCGGCTAACAACATCTTGTCCACAAGCGTCGTCTTGCCGTGGTCTACGTGTGCGATAATCGCAATGTTTCTAAGTTTTTGCATCGAAAACCAATTTATTGGCGGCAAAAGTACGACATTTTCACGATATAAATATGTCATTCTTATCACAAAACGAGAAAAACCAGACGGTGAGTTATTGTATATTTCAAAGGAATACCTACCTTTGCGACCGCTTAGATAATATAGTATTAATTTATTAAAGTAAAAGGGCCATGTTTTTGGATTCAGAAAAGAAGAAAGAGATTTTTGAGAAGTACGGCAAGTCTGCAACCGACACCGGGTCGGCAGAAAGCCAGATTGCTTTGTTCACAGTTCGTATCGCACACTTGACAGAGCACCTGAAGAGTAATCACAAAGATTTTAGTACAGAACGCGCTTTGAAGATGTTGGTAGGTAAACGTCGTCGTTTGTTGGACTATCTTGTTAATAGAGATATCAACAGATACCGTGCTATCATCAAAGAGCTTGGTATCAGAAAATAGTAGGATAATTACTCGTAAATTACGAAAGGGCGACCCTGACATCTGGGCCGCCCTTTTCTTTTATTAATCCGACGCGTTTGGAATGGAGAGCCGATTGTTTTCATCAAAAGAGTCGGCTCTTTGGTTTTTCAACGTCTTTTTGACCCCGGACAATCGGCGGCTGTTTCTCGGGACATATATATGTTTTCGGCAAAAGATATATATGTTTCGGGCAAAACATATATATGTCCCAAAACCAAAGGACCGGTCGTTTTCATCAAAACCATCGGTCGTTTTGCCCAAAACCATCGATGGTCTTAGTTTTTCTTGGTAAGGAAGGGTTTCCCCGGGGGATTAATCGTTTTGATGAAAAGGATTAATCCCTCTTGTTTTTTGCTCCCTTTCGGACGCCTGCCGAGCGCGCAGAAAAAAAGAGGTGCTACCCTTGGGGCAACACCTCTTCGAAACAATCAATGATTGTATTCCTTTAGTCTTTCAGCTTGGCTGAAAGGAATTCGCGGTTCAAACGGGCGATATTGCTGACGGAGATGTTCTTCGGGCACTCCATCTCGCAAGCACGCGTGTTGGTACAGTTACCAAAGCCCAGTTCATCCATCTTGGCAACCATAGCTTTTGCACGACGGGCAGCCTCAACACGACCCTGGGGCAACAATGCCAATTGGCTAACCTTAGCCGATACGAACAGCATTGCCGAACCATTCTTACAAGCAGCGGCGCAAGCACCACAACCAATACATGCAGCAGCATCCATAGCCAAATCGGCATTTTTCTTTGGAATAGCAATTGCATTGGCATCAGGCACACCACCGGTATTCACAGAAACGAAACCACCTGCCTGCATAATCTTATCGTAAGCAGAACGGTCTACCATCAAGTCGCGGATTACCGGGAAGCCGGCAGAACGCCACGGCTCGATTGTAATGGTTTCACCATCTTTGAAACGGCGCATATACAACTGGCAAGTAGTGGCACCTGTTGCCGGTCCGTGCGGATGTCCGTTTACATACAACGAACACATACCGCAGATACCCTCACGACAGTCATGGTCGAAAACTACAGGTTCCTTACCTTCATTTATCAGTTGTTCGTTCAAGATATCAAGCATTTCCAGGAAAGAAGTACCCTGGTTAATGTTTTTCAGCTGGTAGGTTTCGAAATGGCCCTTCTCTTTCGGACCTTTCTGCCGCCAGACTTTGAGTGTGATATTTATATCTTTATCCATGATTCTAATTTTTGAAAATTGTTACTTCTTGTAGTTACGTGTCTGAGGTTTTACGAATTCGTAGTTCAAATCTTCCTTCAACATTTCAGGGTCTTTGTCTTCACCCTGATACTGCCAGCAAGATACGTACATGAATTTGTCGTCGTGACGAAGAGCCTCGCCTTCTTCGGTTTGATGCTCTACACGGAAGTGTCCGCCACAAGACTCAGCACGGCTCAAGGCATCGCGAGCCATAAGTGTACCAATCTCGATAAAGTCTGCCAAACGCAAAGCCTTTTCCAACTCAATGTTTTGGTCTACTGCTTCACCCGGGATACGTACATTTGTCCAGAATTCCTTCTTCAGGTCTTTCAGCTTCTCGATAGCTTCAGTCAAGCCCTTTTCATCACGAGCCATACCGATGTATTCCCACATAATGTGACCCAACTTCTTATGGATAGAGTCAACCGACTCCTTACCCTTGATGTTCATCAACTTCTCAATACGGGCCTTGATAGCCTTTTCAGCCTCCACAAACTCAGGCAGGTCAGTGCTAAAGCGCGGAACCTGGATTTGGTCGGAGAGATAGTTCTGAATGGTATAAGGCAATACGAAGTAACCGTCGGCCAAACCTTGCATCAAGGCCGATGCACCCAAACGGTTAGCACCGTGGTCTGAGAAGTTGGCTTCACCGATGGCAAACAATCCCGGTATGGATGTCTGCAATTCGTAGTCTACCCACAGACCACCCATCGAGTAGTGCAATGCCGGATAAATCATCATCGGCGTTTCATACGGATTATCGTTGGTGATTTCTTCGTACATATCAAACAAGTTGCCGTACTTAGCCTTCACAACATCCTTGCCCAAACGGCCGATAGCTTCAGAAAAGTCGAGGAACACAGCCAAACCGGTGTTGTTGACACCAAATCCTGCATCACAACGTTCCTTGGCAGCACGCGAAGCAACATCACGCGGAACCAAGTTTCCAAATGCCGGATAACGGCGCTCCAAATAGTAGTCACGGTCTTCTTCAGGGATATCCTTACCCTTCTTCGTTCCTGCCTGCAGGGCCTTTGCATCTTCCAACTTCTTGGGCACCCAAATACGGCCGTCGTTACGCAACGACTCAGACATCAGCGTCAGCTTAGACTGATAATCACCGTGTACGGGGATACATGTCGGGTGAATCTGTACCAAACAAGGATTGGCAAAATAAGCTCCCTTCTTGTAGCACTGCCAAGCAGCAGAACCATTGGAAGCCATTGCATTGGTGGACAAGAAGAATGTATTTACATAACCACCCGTTGCTACAACAACTGCGTGGGCAGAATAACGTTCAATCTCACCGGTAATCAGATTACGGGCAATAATACCACGAGCACGGCCGTCAACCAAAACAACGTCCAACATCTCATGACGGGTATACATCTTCACTTTACCCTTACCAATCTGACGGCTCAAAGCAGAGTAAGCACCCAGCAACAACTGCTGTCCCGTCTGACCACGGGCATAGAACGTACGTGATACCTGAGCACCACCGAATGAACGGTTGTCCAACAAACCACCATATTCACGGGCGAAAGGAACACCCTGAGCTACGCACTGGTCGATGATATTGTTCGACACCTCAGCCAAACGATAAACATTTGCCTCACGAGCACGATAATCGCCACCCTTGATTGTATCGTAGAACAAACGGTAAACAGAGTCACCATCGTTCTGATAGTTCTTTGCAGCATTGATACCACCCTGTGCAGCGATAGAGTGCGCACGACGGGGAGAATCCTGAATACAGAAGTTCAATACGTTGAATCCCATCTCAGCCAGAGACGCTGCAGCAGAAGCGCCCGCCAGACCCGTACCAACTACAATAACGTCCAAACGACGCTTATTTGCGGGATTCACCAGTTTCTGATGATTTTTATAATTTGTCCACTTCTCAGCCAATGGGCCTTGAGGAATTTTAGAATCTATTTGAGTCATAATGTTCTATTTCAAATTGAAAAATAATACTCGAATTAAGCACCTACACCGTTTAGGTAGAAGATAACCGTGATAACGGCAAACAAACCACAGATGATGGTGGCAACGCATTTGGAGATGCATTCCCAACGATTCATCCAAATCGTGTTATTCCAACCCAATGTCTGAATAGCACTCCAGAACCCGTGTGTAAGGTGAAACCACAAAGCAGCAAACCAAACCAAATACAATACCGTATTCACGATGTTGCCCTTGAAGAAATAGTTAATGAACTCCGCACCCTGCGTTGTGCCAATAGCCTGACCGCCACACAGTGTTACCTCATGAAGCCCCTTCAATTCGGCGAACATCATGTTGTACCAGAAATGCGTGAAGTGCAAAATCAAGAACAAGATAACAATCACACCCAAAACAAACATGTTCTGAGACGCCCACTCAACGCCCTTAGGACGAGAGCTGATGGCATAACGGTCGTTACCACGTGCCTTACGATTCTGCAGAGTCAGGAGGATAGCATACACAAAGTGCACCACTACACCTGCTGCCAACACCAACGTACCGAGCAAAGCGTACCAGTTTGAACCCAATAAACCGCAAATCGTGTTATACGCCTCACCGGAAAAAACTGCCGCCATGTTCATACATAGGTGGAACAAAAGAAACAGAATAAGGAAGAGACCTGATATACTCATTATCAGCTTTCTTCCAATAGAAGAATTAAGTAACCACATAAAGATAATAATTTAAGTTATTTAATTGTTTTAAGAAATATCCCCTGTTTTCAACAATTCCGCAAAGGTAGGCTAAATCCATGTACGACGCAAACTATGAAAGCACTTGATTATTCCCTTACATGGCTCTATTCCCAATTTCTTCCCGTCCTATCTTGGACAATGCGACGTAAGGCGTGGAACATATTTTTGACTACCTTTGCGCGTCAATCATAAAAAACACACACAACTATGCAAGACCTTTGTTGTATCGGTCACATTACTTTGGACAAGATAGTGACCCCGAAAAGTACAGTATACATGGCGGGAGGAACGGCGTTCTATTTCTCGCATGCCATCAAACATTTTGATGATATCGATTTCCGGCTTGTAACGGCACTTGCTGAGACGGAAATGGGTGAGGTTGAAAAGCTACGCGCCGATGGCATTGATGTAGCAGTCATGCCCAGCAAATATTCCGTTTATTTCGAGAATATATATGGTGAAAATTCCGACAACCGCACGCAACGGGTGTTGGCAAAAGCCGACCCATTCACAATAGACTTTCTGAAAGATGTTGAAGCACGTATCATCCACTTAGGCACTCTGCTTGCTGATGATTTCTCTTTGGAGGCAGTGAAATATCTGTCGAAGAAAGGACTTGTGTCTGCCGACTCGCAAGGCTACCTGCGTGAAGTGCGAGACAAAGACGTATATGCCATTGATTGGGAGGAAAAGGAAGAAGCTCTTAAATACATCCATTTCTTGAAGGCCAACGAACACGAAATGGAAGTGCTGACAGGTCACAACGATGTGGTTGGTGCCGCACAAAAGATGTATGACTGGGGTGTGAAGGAAGTGCTGATTACATTGGGCAGTCTCGGTTCTGTAATCTACGACGGAAAGACTTTCCACCGCATACCTGCCTATCTGCCTCACGAGACAGTTGATGCTACGGGATGTGGCGACACCTATATGACCGGCTATCTATATCAGCGCGCCAAAGGAGCATCGATTGATGATGCCGGACGTTTCGCTGCAGCCATGTCTACTCTTAAGATAGAAGCCTCCGGGCCTTTCTGTGGAAGCAAGGCCGATATCATCCGCTGTATGCAGACGGCAGAACAGAGGCTTCCGGAAATATAAGGCATTCCCCTAACGGAATGCCTTACTAAACGTTGTCATAGCGAGGATGCAAAGACCCAAAGCACCAACTGTCAGATAGGCTGTTTCCATATTGAATGCTTGAGACAAAGCACCTATCAACAGTGGTGCAACTAGTGACCCAACGAAACTGATGCTCGACAAAATTGTAAGAGCAATGCCTACCGGCGTCTTCGACTTGGCTCCTACAAGGCTGTAGATGGTAGGCACCATGCTTGAAATACCCAACCCCACCAACATGAAGCCGAGCGAGTTTACCACCACTTTTACCGCCATCACATCAGATATTCCGCCCAATAATGCCGAAGTGGTAAAGCCAATGAAGATAAACGCACCGGATAGTTGCAATACCCGTTGCTTCCCGAATGCCCGGTAAGCATAACCAGCCATGAAACGTCCAACCGTCATCATGACCATAAATACCAAGAAACCAATCTGCAGTGATTTGGGCACCTCAAGCACCGACTCAAAGTAAACGCCGCTCCAGTCGAACATCGCACTCTCTACCACCAAGGCAAACAATCCTGCCAAGCCGAGTTTGATAAGCAACATCTCCGGTCGGCGGATGTATTTCCACTTCGACTCGGAATTTGTTGAAGATTCCACCTCCTCTACTTGAGGGGCAGTCACATCGTCTTGCAAGTAGCGGCGACTGATGAGGGTAAACAAAAAGATTAAGGTAGCTATCATCGAGAAATGCCAAAATGGAGACACGCCGGTGACAATCATCACAAAGCCAATCAATGCTCCTGTGCAGGCCGCAAGACTCCACCCTCCATGAAATGAAGCCATAATGGTCTGCCCATAAAGTCGCTCAATGCCTATCGCCTGCGTGTTGAGCGAAATGTCGCAAAGATTCCAAAACACCCCGAAGCAGAAGAGACTCACCCCAAGCG
>CAVGKO010000014.1:0-16513 GCA_963629885.1 Anaerobutyricum sp. | reverse complement strand
TATATGTCCCGTCAAACAAGTGCCGATGGTCTGATTCCGTGTTATTCGAATAAATCACCCGATTTGTACGAATAATTTGACGGTTTTATTCGTATAATCGTCCACGGGGGATTAATCCTTTTGATGAAAACGATTAATCCTCCGCGGAAACAAAGAGCCGACTGTTTTGAGCAAAAGAGTCGATTGTTTTGGTGAAAAGAGCCGACTCTTTCGATTTCCCCCGGCGAGGCGGTTTTTACCAACTTGATATCAAGTTTGGCCAAATATGATATCAAGTTTGCCCGAATTTGATATCAAGTTCATTTTAGAACGGCAGCCCCATGCTACCACTACTGCTGCGCGAGGAGGACTTCTTTTGTCCTTCTTCTTTGTAGTCTCTCTTCTTCTTGGTAGCCTCTTTGGGCTTGTTCTTCGTTATCTCCGGGGGTTTTTGTTTTATCAGCGGAGTGGCTTTCACCTGCCAGGTCTCTTCCACCTGCCAATTCTTCATCACGTTATACTTCACCGGCGAGTAATACACCTCTTCAGGCTGACGTTTCTCCGCATAGCAGCCCGTATCCCATTCTCCGTTGCCATTCAAATCCACCACCAAACGCGCATAATAGCCGTCCGGCTTCAGGTCCATGAACAAAGCACCGCCATTTTTCACCTTGGCCTTGCGTACCGGAGCATCGCTATTGTTCAATAGCTCCACATAAGCGGTTGTGTCTATACCCACTATATTCAGATACAGATGGCCGTATTCGTCTTCCTGCTTTATCTTAAAATCCGAAGAATATGGTTCGTTCCATTTCCCGTACAAGCTATGAATCGTTGCCGAGTCTATTGTCAACTTATACTCTTCACCATACTTCCATTTCCGGAGGATGAAATAGTTCAGCGTGTTGACAGAATCTCTGAAGAAGTCGAAATCCACCGGCGATGAAACCGAATCCACCATCTGAGAGAGATGGAAAGCCTCTTTATCCAAGTCGAGCACGGGCTCGCTGAAGGTCACCGAAATGGTGTCGAACAAATCCATCGTCGCCGAGACTTCCACCTGCGTACCAAGGAAAGCTGTCGACTCCGTGTCCTCACCTTTCTTCTTTTTCTTCTTCTCCGGACGTCGACGCATCACAAACTGGAGGGTGTCGGTCTGTGGCCGGAGGATATTCAGGGAGTCGCTCTTGGGATAACACAATTCCACACGCAGGGTGTCTTGCTTCCATACCAATGAGTCAGTCAACCAGAAGTTGACGCCCCTTCCCTCCTCGGTTTTCTGGATAAAATACCATTCGCCCTCGGGGGAGAAGTTAAGAGGCTTGGGGAGAGGGATAGTGTCGAGCGGGGCATTGAAGCGCACCGTCAGAAGGTTCTCCTGCTTACGTTCCGGCTTCAAGAGATATTGCCTCACGAAGTTCTCCTTGAAGAGGCGAAGCAGAATATCATCGGGTAGATATCGGGTATAGGCAACCGTTTGGATGGTATCAATGGTCAGGCTATCCTTCCATATTGTATCCTGCCGGGTGGCAGGCTCCTGCGATGGTATGATAATGGAGTCGCAGAAGGCAATGTCTTCACCCGCCTGGTCGAACTTATAGTCGCGGTTCACATCATTCAAAGCATATATGCGGTAACTGCCCGGAGATATATTACGGATGGTGAATGCCCCCTTATCGTTGGTACGCGAAGTGCGGTCGAAGGGCAGCTTCACGAAGGCTGAATCTTCCAAGTTTTTATGAAGACCTATAGTGATGCCCTGCATGGGTTCAAGGTTGTCTGCACTGAGAAGGACGCCCGAGACCTCCATCGTATCAATCACATCGCCGGTGGAAAAGGCAAACGAGAAGTTCTCGAACACGTTGCTTTCGTTGTTGTCGGAGATGGAGTTGGTAAAGTCGATTGTGTAGGTCATGTTCTCTTTCAGCGAATCCTTCAGCTCAACCACCACCTTCTTTCCGGCGGAACGGATTACCGGCAATTGCATCTGCGGCGGAGTGATGATTACGTTCTCTGAGGGTTTGTCCAACTGTACGAGTTCGTCAAACAGGATTTCCACCTTCTTCCCTTTATAGTTCTTCTCGTTCGGAGCGGGGAGGCTGCTGACATATTTGGGTGGTGTTTCATCATATGGACCTCCGGTGGGAGACGCTATATTGGCGCACGAATACATCCCCACGGACATCATCAGTCCGCATATAGCCTCAAGCAAGTTTTTTATATGGTCGTTACCCATCTGATTCTCTTTTAGTCGGGAGGCAAAAGTAGAGAAAATAAATTAATCTACACCCCGCCTCAAGCACCTGAAGCCTATCCTACAATACAAGCATTTCTTTTTCTCGCAATACTCGCGTTTAAGCTGAATAATCGCCTGGCTGTCCCCGGCATGCTTGGCTCTTATCCCCGCCCGGGTAAAAGTGGCAACAATCACATTGCTCTCGGGCGGCAAAGATTCGAGAAGACGCATGGCACGGTCGCAATATTCAGTCTGACTGTTACGCACGCCATATGCAAAGAGTGTTGGCGCCACCGTGTTTATAAGCAGGATGCTAAGAGCATTCTCTCCCACAGGCTTGTCTCTCTCGGGTGAAGCATCACGAAAACCGTAATGCGTTTTCCAAAACTCGGATGGAGAGACGCGGAAAAACTTCTTAAACTCTTCGATGCCGCCGGAGGAGAGAATCTCGGAAAACAAGGTGTCGTATTGCGTCCAGATGGCAGCCAGTTGCGCAATCTTAAGGCAAGGGGTGTTATACGGACGGATACGCATATTCTTAAACAACGAGGGGTCGAGCGGAGTCAAATCGTACTTATAACGAAGAAACTGGTATTCGCGCTTCAAGAGATGATAGTAGGGAGTGTCTATCGTTTCGTTCAACATCCCCGCCTGCCCAAAGAACATGGCTTCCACTTGCGAGGGGCTGCTACGTTGTTTCCTTATGCAACGCAGCGGCAGACTTCTTGCCAAGCGTTCAAAGCTGTCGCTGTTCACTCCAAAGCCGAAGTTACGCGACAGTGTAACATAGAAGGCTTCGTTCCAATCCTCATCATACATTTCCAAGAGGCGAAAGATATCACCAATCTTACGTTCCAAGCGTTCGCTCAGCAAGGCATCCAGCCATGAGGTGATATACATCGGTTTTATCTCACGTATATACCCCAAGCAAGGAATGGAGGAGTCGCGATACAACAGCCAGTCGATATTCTTCTTCACTGCCTCCGGGACGGAGAGCTTCAGCTGGGGGATAGGCTCGCCATTGGTCCGAAATATCTCGCAATCGTCGTACTCCACTACATGCAGAATCACTACATCATAAGCCTTATCCATATTGTGCCGATGGAGCAGCCAGTCGGATGCTTTGGTATGGATTTCCACACTCCCGCTCCACAGGGTATCAGCTATTTTAATCTTTGCATTGAAAAAGTCCGGCCCGGCATCGGTGTTGTGTATCCCCGGGTCGATTACTGATACCTGGCGGCCATCGGTGGTAAAAAGCGACTGTGCCTGATACAGTTTATATTTCCAGATGTAGTGCAACAAACGCTCCATATTCTTCGGAGTTATAATTTGTGTTACAAATCTAATCCATTTTCTTTACATTTGTGCCTTTGAAGGCTGAGTTATAGGCCTGTTTATTCATTTTATTCTGAAAAGACATGAAGATTGCACTTATTGGTTACGGGAAGATGGGAAAAGCCATTGAGCAGATTGCACTCAACAGAGGGCATCAGATAGTATCCATCGTAGATATAAACAATCCGGAAGAGTTTCAGTCGGATAACTTCAAGAGTGCCGACGTGGCCATTGAATTCACTACTCCGGCAACGGCTTTCGACAACTACTTGAAATGTTTCGATGCCGGCATCCCGGTTGTATCCGGCACGACGGGTTGGTTGGGCCGCGTCGACAAAATCAAGGAGAAATGCGAGAAGGAAGGCAAGACATTCTTCTACGCCTCCAACTTCAGTATCGGGGTGAACATCTTCTTTGCACTCAACAAATACTTGGCCAAGATAATGAATGGCTTCCCCTCCTACGATGTAAGCATCACGGAGACACATCATATCCACAAGCTGGATGCCCCGAGCGGCACAGCCATCACGCTGGCTGAGGGCGTTCTTGGAAACGTGGAGAGGAAGAAGCGTTGGACGCTGGGGTTGGTGTCCAAGCCCACAGACCTGCCTATTAACGCCATCAGAGAAGGGGAAGTGCCGGGCATCCATGAGGTGACCTACGAGTCGGATGTGGATACCGTCAGCATCAAGCACAATGCCAAGAGCCGTGCCGGGTTTGCTCTCGGGGCTGTTATTGCTGCCGAGTTCACAGAGGGGAAGAAGGGTTTTCTTGGTATGGAGGACATGCTTAAGTTTTAATTAGAGGAGTCTACAGATGAAAAAGTTTTCCAAGGCACAGTGGATTAAATTCGGAATCTCTGCCACGTTGTATATTCTCTTTTCCATATGGATGCAGAACCTGTGGTTGCTGCTGGGATTGATTGTGTTGATAGATATTTTCCTGACAAAGTATATCCCCTGGGGAGCATGGAAACGGTCGAAGAACCCTACTATAAGGAATATATTGGAATGGGTGGACGACATCATGTTTGCGCTCATTGCCGTCTATCTCATCAATCTGTTCATCTTCCAAAACTATCAGATACCAAGTTCTTCGCTCGAGAAGTCTCTGTTGGTGGGTGACTATTTGTTCGTTAGCAAGATGAGTTACGGTCCGCGCGTACCTAATACGCCGCTGTCGTTCCCTCTTGTGCAGAACACACTGCCGGTGTTCAACTGTAAGTCGTATCTGGACTGGCCCGAATGGGGCTACAAACGTGTCAAGGGTTTTGGCAAGGTGAAGCGCTATGATATAGTGGTGTTCAACTTCCCTGCGGGCGACACGGTTGCCCTTAAGCAACAGAACCCGAGCTACGATGAGCTTGTGTCGTACTACGGTCGCGAGCGTATCTGGGGGGACAAGAACACGTTTGGGGATGTTATCTACCGGCCGGTGGACAAGCGCGAGAACTACGTGAAGCGTTGTATAGGTCTGCCTGGTGACACCATTGAGCTGCGAAACAACCAAGTATATATAGATGGAGAGGCAGCCAAGAACCCTGAGAACATGCAGTTCAACTACTTCGTCGAGACAAACGGTTCGCCCCTCACGGAGGAGCAGTTCCGCCTCTTGGGGGTAAGCAAGGACGACCGCCTGTTGGCAATGAACGAGGGATATCAGGACTTGGCATCGTTCCTTGGCTTTGCGCCGAAGGAGAACGGAGAGTTTAACCCCATCTACCACCTGCCGTTGACAAAGAAAGCTCTCGCCATAGCCGAGAAGCTCCCCTCGGTGAAGAAGATAGTCATTGAGCCGGATGCCTGGGCAGGGAGCACCTATCCGGCATGGTATGAGACGGGTTGGTCGCGCGACAACTTCGGTCCGCTGTGGATACCCAACAAGGGTGCAACAATACCTCTCAACGAGCGCAACATCGCTTTGTATGGCCGTTGCATCAAGAACTACGAGAACAACACGCTGGAGATAAAAGACGGCGTCTACTATATCAATGGTAAGGAAGAGACGGAGTATACGTTCAAGTATGACTACTATTGGATGATGGGCGACAACCGTCACAACAGTGCCGACAGCCGTTCGTGGGGCTTCGTGCCGGAAGACCATATCGTTGGTAAGCCCATATTGATTTGGCTGTCGATAGACAAAGACCGCAGTCTGTTTGACGGCGGTATACGCTGGGAGCGTATGTTCCGCATGGTACACCCCGATTAGTATGACAAAACACCCTTTCATAACAGCACTCCTATGGCTGGCAACATTGGCGTTGCTGGTGGGAGGCGTTATGGCAGTCCGCCACTTCTGCGTGGCATCCTTCTTTGTCTCTACCGATTCCATGAAGGGTACGTTGCAGAGGGGGGATTATATATTGGTAAACAAACTGCCCTTGAGGGATAACCCCGGGAGGGATAGGGTGGTGTTGTTCAGCAGTCCGCTAAAGAAAGACTCCGCGCTACACCCCTTGTTTCTTAGCCGCTGCATCGGCATGCCGGGTGATACCATAACAGAGGGAGGTTACCCATTGGTGGTGCCCAAGAAGGGGCGGGCATACCGCCTTGATGCCACATCGCTAAAGGTATGCCGCGAGGCTATTCGCGCCGAGGCAGGAGATAAGGCAGTGTTTCGCGAAGGGAGGCTGTTTCTCGACGGGCGGGAGACCACGTTCTTCTTCTTCCGGGAGGATTACTATTGGATGCTTTCCGACAATGCCGGGGAAGCCATCGACTCGCGTCACCTCGGGTTCGTTCCGCGCCACCATATCATCGGGAACGCTTGGCTGTGCTGGTTGAGCCCCAGTAAAAGTAGAATATTCAAACTCATACGCTGATGCCTTCTGTATATCTCTCTACGGCTTATTTGGGACCGGTACAACAGTATTGCAAGCTCCTCCAATTCGAGGAGGTGAGGATGGAGACCCGGGAGAACTACCTGAAGCAGACCTACCGCAACCGCTGCACCATAGCAGCCGCAGGCGGCCCCTTGTCGCTCTCCATACCTATTGTCAAGCCCGACACGGAGAAGTGCCTGACGAAAGACATCCGCATCTCCGACCACGGGAACTGGCGTCACCTGCACTGGAACGCGTTGGTGTCGGCATACAATATGAGTCCCTTCTTTGAGTACTATGAGGACGACTTTGCGCCGTTTTATGAGAAGAAGTATGAGTTCCTCTTCGACTTCAACGAGGAGCTACGCCTATTGATATGTGGGCTGCTGGACTTGGAGCCCAATGTGAGCTATACTGAGGAATATCTCCCTGAGGTGGAGAACGACTTTAGGGAGGCCATCCGCCCCAAGCATGAGGTGGAAGACGCGGAGTTCAAAGCCGCGCCTTACTACCAGGTGTTTCGCGAGAAGTACGGCTTTATCCCTAATCTGAGTATAGCAGACTTGCTTTTCAATATGGGGCCGGAAGGGTTCTTTGTCCTTCGCGACTCCATATGTAAGCATTAACCCCTTTATTCTTTCTGGAACTTACGGCTGACCTTGACGAGGTTGGCTGTGAATGTTACTATGTTTTGTGCCTCCTGCACCATGGTGAGGTATACCATGCTGACCTTGGTGCTGCCGCTCTGCCCCTGAATACGCTTCAGCTCGCCTTTCTTGAGGGCGGTGAGGCGGTTGGTAAGGTCCAGTGACTCGGCAATGAGGTCGTCCATATGGCGGTAGTCGTTCTCCTCAATCATGGTGGCACAGCGCTTGATGTAAGCCACCTCGCTCTCCGTCATGCTGCCGAAGTCAGCCTTCTGGATATCGTTGAGGGGACTGAAGTTATTATCCACATGCTCCTTGCAAGCCTCGGTCATACGACGTATGCAGAACACTATCTCGCTGGCGAAGTCGTTGCCTTGGTAGTAGTAGAGCCCCTTCTCCACGGCTATGTCGTGGTCCAGGTGGGTAACGCCGAGCGTACCTACACGCTTTACTTGTTTGAGGTGTATCTTCTTCTCCTCAACAGATGTGAGCACCTTGCGCAGCTCGCGGAGGTTCTCGTTCATGAAGCCGTGGACCGACTTGTCGAGCATCTCTGAGGTGAAGAGGAGAACGGAGTCGAGCTCCTCGCGGCTATGTTCGCGGAACAGAGACAATGCCTCGCGGCCGTCGGTAGCGTTGCGAAGCTTGGCAACGGTGGTGTTGACCTCTTCCTTCAGGGCTTCTTTCTTCAGCTTCTTCTTGTAGGCAATCTGATTGCGGATAAGCATGTATACAGCCAAGCCAACCATGGCTACCATGGCTGTTATGCCACCGAAGTGTATCAGGAGGGCAACCAAGAAGCAGATAGTGAAGGCAGCACCTGCCGTGATGAACCATCCGCCGATTACCGAGAGCACACCGGTGATGCGGTATACGGCACTCTCGCGACCCCAGGCACGGTCTGCCAAGGAACTACCCATGGCCACCATGAATGCCACGTAGGTGGTAGACAGAGGCAGCTTCAGGGAGGTACCCAGCGCAATCAATAGACCTGAGAGCACCACGTTGACAGAGGCGCGAACGAGGTCGAAGCTGGCTTTGTCCTCAAGTATCATCTCGTCGTTGTTGAAACGGCTGTCCACCCACTCTTTCATCCTTGGCGGCACCACGCTCAGCAGCGTACCGGCTATGTTGGTGCATGTCCTCACCAGCACGCGGGCAACGGGCGAGGTACCGAAGTTCTCCGTCCCTTCCGTCTGGCGCGAGAGGTCGAGCGACGTCTTGATAACGCTCTGTGCCTTCTTGGATGTTACCAGCGCGGTGACCATCACCACTCCCGCTCCTGTGAGGAAATACCACGGCGTATGTGCCGACTCGCAGAGGGACGACATCAGGAAGGTGTCTGTGGTGGTTGTACCGCCCTGAGCCATCAAATCCATGTATGAAGAGTAGCCCGCCAGGGGTACACCGATGAAGTTCACAAGGTCGTTGCCCGCAAACGCCAATGCGAGGGCGAAGGTACCCAAGAGCACCACCACCTTGAAGACGTTAACCTTCAGCCAGTGCAGCACCTGCATCAGGATGGTGGAGCCTATGAATGCCACCCACACTATCTCGTCGGTATGGGCGTATACCGCCTTTGCCCAGTCGCTCGCCATGAAGGAGCTACCCTTCAGACCCTTTATCAGCATGAAGTAGAGGATGGACGTAGCCGCCAAGCCTCCGAAGAGGGCAATGAAGTATTTCATGTGCTTCTTGTAGTTGAACGTAAATATCAGACGTGAGATGTATTGCACCACCGTACCGAAGAAGAAGGCAATGGCCACGGAGAGAAATATCGCCAAGATGACGGTGAATGCCTTATCGGTGTTGAGCAGCTGCCCCAGCTGCAATGCCCCGTCGGAGTTAGCTATCTTGACAATGGAAAGCGCCACGGTGCCTCCCAGGAGCTCGAACACCAAAGAGACGGTTGTGGAGGTAGGCATGCCGAGGGAGTTGAACACGTCCAAGAGGACTACATCCGTAAGCATCACGGCAAACAGAATACACATTATTTCAGAGAAGTAGAACTGCTCCGGCTGGTATATCCCGTGCCGGGCTATGTCCATCATACCGTTCGACAACGAAGCACCCACAAAGATGCCTATTGCTGCTATGAGCATGATTACCTTAAACGATGCGGCCCTCGAACCGATTGCAGAATTCAGGAAGTTTACTGCGTCATTACTTACTCCCACCGACAGGTCGAACACTGCCAGCACAAACAGGAATATCACGAGGAACAGATAAAATGTTTCCATATAAGTGTGTTACATATTCGGCGATAAAGGTCCGAATCTGATATTTCACATATGTTACGCATATGTTACAAAAATGTTACGCCAGGGGGCATCCCCGCCGGGAGGGCGTATGAGCCACAAGCCAAAGCACACATTTATGCTCCACGCCCCAATCCGCCCCCCGGCAAAGGCTCGGATAGTACTTATTATCTGGTACCGGATATTTTATTATTCCGTTCTAAATAGAAAGATATTTACTGCTACATATTTGGATATTCCGAACGAGATACTACCTTTGAACAGCTAATGGGGGAAAGTCCCCCTCGGGCATGACACATAAATGAGAGCTTATGGAGAAGAAGAGGGCAGAGTGGCAAGTGAGACTGTATCCGTCCTACCTGACGGGAGTGGAAGGTACGCTGGTAAGGGTTGTGCAAAGAGGGACGCTGTCGCTCAACGACTTGGCGGCGCTGCTTGAGGAGCGCACCGGCATCTATCGGGCTGAGGCAACGCGCGCCATCATCAGCCTGCTGACCAACCTTGTGGAAGAGAAGCTGCTCGAGGGGTATGCCATCAGCAGCGACCTCGGTACGCTGACGCCCGCCGTGGAGGGGTGTTGGGACTATAACCGCGTGCAACCCAAGGCACGTGCCAAGAACTCGGCGAAAGTCAACTTCCAGCTCAGTCCGCGGCTCAAGAAGTCGCTCAAGAACCCTCTGTTCCACAGCATCGACAATGCCCGCCAGGGGCCGTCGTTCGATGCCGAGGAGCGTTTTCCCATAAACGACAGATGGGAATATGTGATGCCCCCGGATGCCATCATCTACCTCAAGGGACAGAGGCTGCTGATGAATGGCGAAGACCCCTCGTGCGGCTTCTACATCCTTGATGCCGAGAGCGGCAAGGTGTGTCGCTTCTTCTCCCGCGAAGAGATGCTGCTCAACACACGCAGCTCGCTGATGGTGCAGCTCCACGGCGAACTGCCCCCGGGGCTCTACAACTTCCGCGTGGTGAGCCAGTGTACCACCAGCTCGCGCCCCCTCCTCAAGCCCTTGGGCTTTACCTCCCCCATACCCTACCGCATCCTCGGGGATGAGGAAACACCCTCCTCCAAGTGAGCCCCCACCCCTCCTGCCTTGTGATTATCCGGTTGATAAACGGGGGTGTTTATGACCGATTTATTACTTTTGTGCTCAAAAATATACGAATGAGTAACAATTGGAACACACGGACAGAGCTTCTCCTGGGCGCAGAACGGACGGAGTATCTATCGCACTGTCATGTGCTGATTGTAGGTCTGGGAGGCGTTGGTGCCTATGCCGCCGAGCAGATTTGCCGCTCGGGCATAGGGCGCATGACCATAATAGACGCCGATAAGGTGAACGAAAGCAATATCAACCGCCAGCTGCCCGCGCTCCACTCCACGCTGGGGATGCCCAAGGCAGAGGTCATGGCCCGGAGGCTGCGCGACATCAACCCACAGCTTGAGCTCACGGTGCTCAATGAGTTCCTTCGCGACGAACGTACGGATGAGTTGCTATCCTCCACCAAATACAACTTCGTGGTGGATGCCATCGATTCGCTCAGCCCCAAGGTATACCTCCTCGCCTATGCCTACAACCACAACATACCCATCGTATCCTCCATGGGCGCCGGAGCCAAGACCGACCCCTCGCAGGTGAAGATTGCCGACATATCCAAGAGCCATAACTGTACCCTGGCACGGGCCATACGCAAACGGCTCCACCATATGGGCATCAACCGGGGCATCCCCGTGGTGTTCTCCACCGAGTTCCCCGACCCTAACGCCATCGTGGAGGTAGAAAACGAACAATGCAAGAGAACAACCACAGGCACGGTGGCATACATGCCTGCCATCTTTGGTTGTTACCTGGCTTCATACGTAATAAGAAATATCTGAGATATGATGATAGAGACACAAGGCATTACCAAGAGCTTCGGCAACCTGCAGGTGCTGAAGGGCATCGACCTGAGAGTAGACAAAGGTGAGGTGGTGGCCATCGTTGGCCCCAGCGGGGCAGGCAAGACCACCCTGCTACAGATTATAGGCACGCTCGACACCCCCGACGGCGGACAGCTGCTCATCAACGGCAACGACACCGGAAGACTCTCGGAGCGTGAGCTCTCTGCCTTCCGCAATCGCAACATTGGCTTCGTGTTCCAGTTCCACCGGCTATTGCCCGAGTTCACAGCAATAGAGAACGTCATGATACCAGCTCTGATAGGCGGCACAAAAGCCTCAGAGGCAAAGAAGAGGGCCAAGGAGATACTCTCGTTCATGAAGCTCTCAGACCGCATGGAGCACAAGCCGGCAGAGCTATCCGGGGGCGAGAAGCAGCGCGTAGCCGTGGCACGGGCTCTTATCAACAACCCCGCCGTGGTGTTGGCAGACGAGCCCTCGGGCAGCCTCGATACCAAGAACAAAGAGGAGCTCCATCGCCTCTTCTTCGACCTGAGAAAGGAACTGCAGCAGACCTTCGTCATCGTAACCCACGACGAGCAACTGGCACGCGACACCGACCGCGTCATCCACATCAAGGACGGAATAGTTTTATAATAAAAGTAATACATCTATGGCAAGTAATGAGAGAGTAACGTTTGGTAGCAAGATTGGAGTGATATTGGCCACCGTAGGGTGCGCAGTGGGCCTTGGAAGCATCTGGCGCTTCCCATACATGGTGGGGTCGAACGGAGGGGGTGCCTTCCTTCTGGTCTTCGGCATATGCACCGTGTTGCTTGGCCTCCCTATCATGATTACCGAGTTCTTCATCGGACGCTACTCGCGCAGCAATGCCGCCGGTGCGTTCAAGAAGCTGGCCCCGGGCACCAACTGGAAGCTGATAGGCTACAACGGCGTGCTGGCAGCCTTCCTCATCCTCAGCTTCTACTCGGTAGTGTCAGGGTGGACCTTGGAATACATCTGGCAGGCGGCAAGCGGCTCGCTTAGCGGCAAGACAACGGCAGACTTCACTACCGAGTTCCAGCAGTTCTCCTCAAATGCCGTCCGCCCCATAGTGTGGACATTCGTCTTCATCGCCATGACACATTTCATCATCGTATCGGGCGTGGAGAAGGGTATCGAACGGGCATCCAAGATTATGATGCCTGCCCTGTTCCTCATCCTCATAGCGCTGTGCATCCGCTCCATCACCCTCCCGGGAGTAAAAGAGGGACTGGACTTCCTCTTCAAGCCGGACTTTGGCAGGATAACCTCCTCCGTTGTGCTTAGCGCCATGGGGCAGACGTTCTTCTCCCTCAGCATCGGTATGGGATGCCTCATCACCTACGGCTCCTACTTCGGCAAGAGCACCAACCTCCAGCTCACAGCCGTGCAGGTGACGGTTATCAACACTCTCGTGGCTCTCCTGGCGGGCGTCATGGTGTTCCCCGCCGTGTTCAGCTTCGGCATAGAGCCTACTGCCGGTCCCGAACTGGTGTTCATCACCCTGCCAAACATATTCGGGCAGCTGCCATTGGGCAATGCCTGGTCGTTCGTGTTCTTCATCCTGCTTGCCCTCGCCGCACTCACCTCCACAATATCCCTCCACGAGGTGGCCACTGCCTACTTCAGCGAGGAGTATCATGTGAGTCGTAGCCGTGCAGCTTGGATTGTATCCTTAGGTATTGCCATCCTCGGTGCCCTCTGCTCCCTCTCGTTCGGCTTGCTCAAGGAGTACACCATCTTCGGGATGATAATATTCGATGCCATAGACTTCCTTACAGCCAAGATAATGATGCCCCTCGGCGGTATGATGATATGCATATTTGTGGGCTGTAGGATAGAAAAGAAGATACTGAAAGAGGAACTGACCAACCGTGGCACAATCCCATTCTACTTCTTCAACACCTATGCCTTCTTCATCAAATACATCGCCCCGGCAGCCATCGGACTCATCTTCCTCAACGAACTGGGGTTAATCCAAAAGGTGGTAGCCTTGTTTTAGTCCACACCTGATAGCACCCAATACATGAACTGGCGGGATTTACTATACTTTTCGAAAGGCGAGCGCAGAGCCCTCACTCTTCTGCTCTCCCTCATCGTAATCTCATGGCTTATCCTGTGGTTTACTGACCGAGAAGACCATCCCTCTAACGAAGCACCGGCGGTGGCAGATACCATCATAGGTAAGCGCGACACCTTGGCGAAGAAGGATATCCCCTCTCCCACCACCAACACAACCGTCCGCAGACAAGAGAAAGAGCCCCGGCGCACGGAGCCTAAGAAGACATACACAAAGAAAAGCTTCCCTCAGACGGATAAATACCCGTCGGGTACGGTGGTGGAGCTCAACAGTGCCGACACCACCATCCTCAAGAAGGTGCCCGGCATTGGCAGCACCTTTGCCCGCCGGATTGTGAAGTATAGGGAACTGCTTGGCGGTTACGTCTCTGTGCAACAACTTACGGAGGTATACGGGATGGACAATGAACGCTACGAGGCACTCAAGCCATGGTTCATAGCAGACAGCACCCTCGTCCGCAAACTCAACGTCAACCAGGCACCCATCCGCGAGCTCTACCGGCATCCGTACATCGACAGCCAACAGGCCCGCGCCATCAACCAGCTACGTAGGCAGAAAGGAAGGCTCACCGGGTGGGAAAACCTCCAGCTCTTGGAAGAATTCTCGGAAGTCGACCGCGAGCGGCTCTCTCACTATTTGTCGTTTGAATAACCTTCGTATATCAAGGCTGACAGCCCATCGGGGTTGAACACCTCGGTTGCCACCTCACGGATGTCCTCTGCAGTGACAGCATTGATACGTGCTATCACCTCCTGGAGTGTATCGTAGCGGTTGTAATGAAGGAAGCTCTTTCCCAACCCGAGGAAAAGGCCCTCGCGGTTGTCGCCCGACACTCCCAGTTGCCCCACTACCTGCTTCTTTGCCGCAGCAAGCTGCGATGCCGTGAGGTTGTTCTCACGCAGCTTCTCAAGTTCCCTATGGACCAAACGGGTAGCTTTCTCAGTGTGCTTGGGGTCTGTTCCGAAATATATGCTTATCAGCCCCGTGTCGGTATATGAAGTGATGTTCGACTCAACGTTGTAGACCAACCCGTGCTTCTCCCTCAGCGATACATTCAAACGGTTGTTCATCCCTGGACCTCCCAACAGATTGTTCAAGAGGAACAGTGCGATGCGCTTCTTGTCATACATACTGTAAGCACGGCTGCCTATAAGGACATGCGCTTGGTGCGTGTCTTTGCTCACTCGCTTCACGCCGGGAGTAATCTCCCCCGGAGCAACCCGGCTGCGTGATGCTGTCTTTAAGCTTATACCCGACAAAAGCCCCTCCATACGCTTCACTATCTTACCAAACGGCGTCCGCCCCATCGAAAAGAACACCATATTGTCGGGAGCATAAAACCGGTGCATGAACGAAAGCCCGATGGCAGTGTCGAACTTCATTAAGGTAGCCTCGTCGCCAAGAATGTTGTGCCCCAAGGCATGACCATCGAAAAGCAGATTCTCGAACTCGTCGAAGATAAGCTCCGAGGGACTGTCTTCATACGAGTTTATCTCGTCGAGGATAACATCCACCTCCTTCTCTATCTCCTGCTGCGGAAACCGGGAGTGGAATATCAAATCCACCAATAGCTCTGCAGCACGGCTGAAATGCTCCTCCATGAAGATGGAATATACAAACGTCTCCTCCTTCGTAGTGTATGCATTCAGTTCACCGCCCACATTCTCCATCCGGTTCAATATGTGCCAGGCCTTCCTCTTTTCTGTGCCCTTAAACAACATATGCTCCACGAAATGAGCCAAACCGAACTCGCCCTCCGCCTCATCGCGCGTCCCGGCATTCACGGCAAAACCGCAATACGAAACGGGCGACTCCATTGGCAAATGCACCATACGAAGACCGCCCGGCAGAATGTGTGAAATGTAATGCATCTTTTTTTACCTCTCCTCCTTACAGGATGGCAAAAGTACAATAAATGGACGATTGCAAATGAATGCGGTTACGCAATAAATTAAAATCGTATTTTTGCGAGCGGTTAGAGGTAATCAATATGAACAGCAAAGTATCCATATCGTACGAATCTATTTCCGATATCCTTCGCCAAGAGGCCGAAGCAGTCCTCAATATTCCGGTAAATGCCGGCTACGAAGACGCTGTGGCTCTTATAGTGAAGTATGTTCACGAACTCGGCGGAAACCTCATCACCAGCGGTATGGGGAAGGCCGGACAAATAGCTATGAACATAGCCACCACGTTCTGCTCAACCGGAACGCCTGCCTTCTTTCTTCATCCCAGCGAAGCGCAGCACGGTGACCTTGGCCTCGTTCGAGGCAACGACATAATGCTTCTCGTATCTAACTCCGGTAAAACCCGTGAACTATTGGAATTGGTAAGTCTTACACGCGGACTGGTGCCAGATATGAAGTTTATAGTTATCACCGGCAACCCTGAAAGCCCATTGGCAAAAGATGCCGACGTATGCCTCTCTACCGGTGCACCTGCTGAAGTATGCCCGCTCGGTCTCACCCCTACTACCTCCACCACCGTCATGACCGTTATCGGAGACATCCTGGTAGTGGGCACAATGAAAATCATCAACTTCAGCAATAAGGATTATGCCAAGCGGCATCACGGCGGCTACCTTGGTTCAAAGAGCCGCGAACAAAGCAAGAACGAATAGGGTTTAAATTCATCATATATGAGAAAAGTTATTGGCATTGGAGAAACCGTTCTTGATATAATATTCAAAAACAACATGCCACATACCGCCGTTCCAGGCGGCTCGGTGTTCAACGGACTGGTATCGCTTGGCCGCCTTGGCGTTCCGGTCTCTTTCATAAGCGAGGTGGGAAACGACCGGGTAGGCGACATCATAAGTGATTTCATGAAGGAAAACAATATTTCCACTGAGTTGGTGGACCGTTTTCCTGATGGGAAAAGCCCTATATCATTGGCTTTCCTCGACAACGATAACAATGCAAATTATATATTCTATAAGGACTATCCCAAACAGCGATTGGAAGTACCTCTTCCCGTTATAAACCAAGACGACATACTTATCTTCGGCTCCTACTATTCACTCAACCCCGCCCTGAGGGATAGAATGGTTGAGTTTTTGGATTACGCCAAGGAACGTAAGGCTATAATATATTACGACCCCAATTTCAGAAAAGCACATGCGCACGAAGCAATATACTTAACCCCTACAATATTGGAGAATCTGGAATATGCCGATATAGTGCGTGGTTCCGACGAAGACTTCTTCAATATATTCGGGAAAAAAGAGG
>CAVGKO010000013.1:0-17595 GCA_963629885.1 Anaerobutyricum sp. | reverse complement strand
AAAGCCATTGCATGCACGCAGCATATCTTTGTTAAGATGCAAAAAGCTATTGCGTACACGCAATATATCTTTGACAGGTGACAAAAGGCTGTCGCATGCCCGCAAAGACCATTCGTCAGGTGACGAAAGGGTGTCGCATGCCCGCAAAGGCTATTTGTCAAGTGACGAAAGGATGTTGCCTGCTCGCAAGGGCTCTTTGCGTAGTCGCAAAAGGCTTTTGCGAGATAAAACAAAAAAAGAGTCCGTAGGGGGGCATTCCCCTTCGGACTCTTTTAAAGATTGTTGGTTGTGATTCTTACTTCGGCAGATTGAAGGCTCTTGTCATCTCCTTCATCTCCTCCTGGCTCATGCCGTCAGGCTCATAACCCATGCACTTGGCACTAAGGTAAATCTTGGCGCTCTTTGAGAGGACGTCAATCTGGTCGAAGGCATCAATCACGTCGAGACCTTTGGCAAAAGCGCCATGCTTCTCCCACATCACTACGTCATAATCCTCAAGTTGCTTCAGCGTACCTTCAGCAAGGGCGATGCTTCCGGGCAACTCGTAAGGCACCATTCCCAAACCCAGCGGACAAAAAGCCTTAGTCTCCGGTATCATACTCCAAAGGAGGTTTGTAAGCACATCCTTGCCCATGAATTTCTTGTTATGACTTAGGGCTATCAACTCTATAGGATGTGTGTGCAAAGTTGCCTTGTAGTTCGAACCCTTCTCGATGAGACGAGCGTGCACCATCAAATGGCTTGGCAGCTCCGATGTGGTCATCACGGGGTTGTCGGCTATGATAACGTAGCTGGCACAATCGTCAAGAATACGGATAACAGCACCGTTGTCCATGGGCCAACGGGCAAGGTCGCGCATGCGCTTCCCGGTTCCCTTACAGAAGAAATAACAGCCTTTCAAAGACGGCAGTGTGGTACCAATCTGCAAAACCTCGCTGATGGCAGGGAGCGATTTGATTTCATCGTCCACCAAGTCGGTTATATTCACCGTGATGTTTCCGCCGTTACGCTCTGCCCATCCATTCTGCCAGAGGTATCCGGCTACTTCTGCAACTTTGTCCACTTCCTTTTTCAAGGCTGTGCGACCGTCTAAAATACTACTCATTTTGTTTCTATTTTGATGTAACATTGATTCATATGAGTTGAGGTAGGAAGCTCGACGCTATCAATACGATGATTCCCACTATCAATGTGGCAATGGTCTTGCGCGAACAACCCTTCCATTCCTTTAAGATTATTCCCCATACGTTGGAGAACACCACGTTGAGCGCCATAAGGATGCAGAACGAAAGTGTTATGAGCGTGGGCGACTGGGTGAGAAATCCCTGTCCCAACGACAATCCAAAGAACTGGCTATACCACAAAGCTCCCGCCAAGGCGCAAAACAAGATATTGTTGCCCCACACATGGCCCTTCTTATAGTCTCCCCACGTATGGTTTTTGCTGTTCTGATAGAAGCAATATATGGCATTGGTTATGAAACCTCCCAAGGTTACAAGCAACGTGGCAGGCAGTCCCTTAAACATCGGGTCGGTGCCCTCGAAGTAAAGTCCGTCGCCAAAGGCCAAACCTACATTAAAGCATCCGCTCATAAAGCCGGCAAGCAGAGCAATGGCCAATCCTTTAGGGAAATTGAAATCCTTCACAGCAGCCTTCTTCTCTTCCTCAGAGAGTGTGGCACTCTTCATCGACCCCGCTACACCAATGATGGCAATACCAACGAGGGTAACCACCACACCCAAGATGACCGCGAAGGTGAGTTTCGAAAGAGCATCCATCTCGGGGAAGAAGATATTGAGCAATACAGGCCCCATTATGGTGCCAAGCCCGGCACATGTGCCAAGGGCTATGCTCTGCCCCAAAGCCACGCCGAGGTAACGCATGGAGAGACCGAAGGTGAGTCCGCCAACACCCCACAATACCCCGAAGAACATTGTCATAAGGATGTTGAACCCATGTCCTTGGGTCAGTTCAAATAATGAGTGACCAGCCGGAACAGCCAACATGGCTCCCAAGAAAGGTAATATGAGCCAAGCAAACACGCCCTGTACAATCCAGTACGATTCCCAGCTCCATTCTTTTATCTTATTGATGGGGACATAACTGCTCGACTGGCAAAAAGCGCCGACAGCTATGATTAAAAGTCCGATTAATATATCCATCTCGTTAGTCGTTCTTCGTTCTCTATCTTACTTTCTCTTCGACAAGACCTCGCTTTCATACTTTTCAATAACCGAGATATATTCCTCGCCTACGGGGATATTGTTCTTGAGGTTGAAGTAATCGAAGACAGCCCCGAACGGCATGGTCTTACACTCCTCAAGGAGAGCAAGGCGCTGGAACAGCTTATCCTCGTCTTCATACTTGCGCAAGGTGTCGAGCGGTTCGAGCAAAGCCTGCAACAGAGACTTCTGTGCAGCACGTACACCTATGATGTAGGCACCGATGCGGTTGATGGAACCATCAAAATAATCGAGACCGATATGCGCTCTGTCGAGGGCGTTGGCACGTACCAATTCGGAGAAGAGGTTACGAGTATTGTCGTCGAAGAGAGTTACGTGGTCGGAGTCCCAATGCATGGGGCGTGACACATGGAGCATCAACTCAGGCACGAAGAGCAACAGCGCCGATACGGCATCAGAGACATTCTCCGTAGGTTCATAATGGCCCGTGTCGAGGGTGTATATCACATTGTTCTTTGAGCAATAGCCTGCGTAGAAATCATGAGAGCCAACAGTGTAAGCTTCCAAACCAATACCGAACAGCTTTGCCTCCAAGCAAGACTTCATATCAGGCAACTTCTCTGCCAAAATCTCGTCAAGACTGTTCTTAAGTATCTCGCGATAGCGTCCTTTCTCCACGGTTATATCCTTGCTTCCGTCGTGTATCCATATGTTCATGATACAGGGGTCGCCTTGATACTTACCCATGGCATCTGCTATGCGGCGGCAACGTTTGGTGTGTTCAATCCAAAACTCGCGAATCTCCTTGTTGGGATTCGACAGTGTGAGATTGCCGCTCTTGGGGTGAGAGAAAGAAGTGGAATTGAAGTCGAGCTTGAGATTATGCTCTTTGGCCCATTGCATCCAACCTTGGAACTGCTCAATGCCTACTTGGTCGCGGTCTACGGGTTTGCCTCCAAACTCACCATAAATCTCGTGAAGGTTAAGACGGAAAGTGCCGGCAAGGAGGCTCTGCACCTTCTCAATGTCCTGGCGCATCTCGTCAATGTTGGTAGCCTTGCCGGGGTAGTTACCCGTGCTCTGTATACCACCTGAGGCAGCCTCGCCGCGCTCAAAGCCCACTACGTCGTCGGTTTGCCAACAATGCAGTGAGATAGGTGTCTTTTCCAATGTCGCTATGGCCTTGTCGGTATCAACGCCGAGGGCAGCATAACGGTCTTTAGCAATCTCGTAGTTTTGTTTAATTACGTCTGTTTTCATGGTTGTAGGGTTATTTTGTTATTTCGTTGAATCGTTCGTATGCCTTGTCCCAAACTTCCTTGTCTTGTGGCTTAAATTCTTTGAGCTCTACAGAATTGCTTATTACGTGTCGCATCTCGTGTATGTCTCTTACAAGCCCCGAAGCCTTGGCTTGTAGCATTATGTTGCCAATGGCTGTCCCTTCCTGCGGACCGGCAAGCACGGTAACGCCACAACTGTTGGCGGTAAATTGGTTGAGATAGTTGTTGAGAGACCCTCCGCCAATGATGTGAAGCACGTTGATGTCGAAGTCGGCAAACTCTTTGAGCCACGTAAACACCTGGCGGTAGCGAAGGGCAAGACTGTCGAATATGCAACGGCATATCTCTGCGTAGCCTTGCGGAATGTATTGATTGGTCTTTTGGCAATAAGTCTTTATGGCATCAATCATGGAGTGGGGGTTGGCAAACAAAGCATCATCGGGATTGATTATGCTCTTGAAGGCAGGCTGCTTTGCCATCTCCTCCTGCAACGCTGTATGCGATTTCGGTGCATCGGTCCACTCCCCGCGGCAACGCTCGTATATCCACATGCCGCAGATGTTCTTTAGGAAACGTGTTGTGCCGTCTATTCCGCCCTCGTTGGTAAAGTTGAGGTTGAAGCTTCTATCGCATATAATGGCTTTCCGGGTTTCTATGCCCATGAGACTCCATGTACCTGAGCTGAGGTAAGCAAACTTCTCGTCCTTGGCAGGGACGGCGGCTACGGCACTGGCTGTGTCGTGTCCGGCAACGGCTACCACGGGTATGGCGCCAAGCCCTGTCATACGTTGCACCTCTTCAGACAGGTTGCCGATGACGGTGGCAGGCATTGTCATCTTGCCGAAGTGCTGACGTTTCAGCCCCACGCTTTCTATCAACTCATTGTCCAAGTCCTTGGTGTTGGGGTTAAGTATCTGTGAGGTGGAAGCCACCGTGTATTCGCAGACGGCATTACCTGTAAGCATATAGCTCAAGGCATCGGGTATAAAGAGAATCTTCTCCGCGTTCTCCAAGGCTGCGTTGCCCGCCTTACGCATGGCATAGAGCTGAAAGAGAGAATTGAAGTTCATGAACTGTATACCCGTCTTCTCGTATACCGTCTTCTTGTTTATCTTCTCTTCGAAGTATTTTTCCATCATACCGACAGTATGAGGGTCGCGATAGGCGAGAGGGTTGCGGAGTATGCCTTTGTCTTTACCCACCGATACAAAGTCGCATCCCCACGTATCAATGCCGATGCTCTGTATCTCTATCTTGCGCTGTGCTGCAAGCTTCAGCCCTTTGATGATTTCATGATAGAGTGCAAAGATATCCCAATAGAAATGGCCACCGACTTCGATTATATTGTTGTCGAAACGTGTCAGTTCCTCCAACTCCAATTTGTTGCTACTAAGATTTCCGATGATAGTTCTTCCGCTGGTGGCTCCCAGGTCTACTGCAAAGAAGTGTTTTTCTTGTTCCATTCCTTTAAAATTTTGGACATGCGAGGGCGTTCTCTCTTGTTCCTCGCAAAATTACGAGAAAAAACGGATGGTCACAAGACTTTCCCCAAGGGATATGTGTTATTGCTTCTCTTCGGTGGCTTGATTGTCGGATTCTTTCTGCTTTCCGTTGTCGGCCTTTTCTTGTAGCTCAAGGATTTCTTCGGAGCGCGATACCCATGCCCGCTTACCGAATATGTGCTCTACGTCTTCTGCGTAAATCACCTCTCTTTCGAGCAATACCTGGGCAAGTCGGTTGTGCCCTTCAGCATTTTCCGATAGGATTTTCTTTGCACGTTCGTATTGTTCGTTGATAATCTTTTGCACCTCATGGTCAATCTTTCGGGAGGTGTCCTCGCTGTATGGCTTCGTGAAGCCCCAATCCTGCCCGGTGGAGTCGTAATAATTAAGGTTCGGCAGTTCATCGCTCATACCGAAATAGACCACCATGGCGTATGCCTGTTTGGTTACGCGCTCCAAGTCGTTGGAAGCACCCGTGGAAATCTTACCGAGGAACAACTCTTCTGCAGCACGTCCTCCAAGTGTTGCACACATCTCATCCAACAACTGTTCGCGTGTGGTTATTTGTCTCTCCTCCGGCAGATACCAAGCGGCACCCAATGCTTTGCCACGCGGCACGATGGTAACCTTCACCAACGGGTTGGCGTGTTCGAGCAACCAACTCAATGTGGCATGCCCTGCTTCATGGTTGGCAATACTGTTACGCTCATCTGCTGTTGTTATCTTGTTGCGTTTCTCCAAGCCGCCAACGATACGGTCTACGGCATTCATGAAATCTTCTTTCTGAACGGCCTTCTTGCCATTACGGGCAGCTATCAAGGCTGCCTCATTGCATACATTGGCAATGTCGGCGCCCGAGAACCCCGGTGTCTGCCGTGCAAGAAACTCGGTGTCCACGCTTTCGTCGGTTTTTATCGGGCGCAGATGCACTCCGAATATCTCCCTACGCTCGTTCAAATCGGGCAACTCTACATGTATCTGACGGTCGAAACGTCCGGCACGCAGCAATGCCTTGTCCAATATGTCGGCACGGTTGGTGGCTGCCAGAATAATAACGCCACTGTTTGAGCCGAAGCCATCCATCTCTGTCAACAGCTGGTTGAGGGTGTTTTCACGCTCGTCGTTACTGTTCATGTTGGCATTCTTGCCACGGGCACGACCAACGGCATCAATCTCGTCGATAAATACTATGCATGGAGACTTCTCCTTTGCCTGACGGAACAAGTCGCGTACACGGGAAGCACCCACGCCAACAAACATTTCTACGAAATCGGAACCCGATATTGAGAAGAACGGCACGTTAGCTTCACCGGCAACAGCCTTTGCCAACAATGTCTTACCCGTCCCCGGAGGACCAACCAACAGGGCTCCTTTAGGTATCTTTCCACCCAGTTCGGTGTATTTTCCCGGGTCTTTGAGGAACGAAACAATCTCCTCCACTTCTTGCTTGGCCTCAGCCAATCCGGCAACATCCTTGAATGTTACCTTCTGGTTGTTGTCTTTGTCGAAGAGCTGAGCCTTCGACCTGCCAACACTGAATACTCCTCCGGGACCGCCACCAGGATTGCCCGACATCCTTCTCATAAGGAAAATCCATACAGCAATAATCAAGATGATAGGTCCGAATGAAACCAAGAAGTTCCATAAGGTGTCGTCTCCCTCTTCGAATTTTACCTGTGTGTCGATATGATTGTCGCTTACTGCCCTGTCGTAGAAGTCCGAGAATTTGTCGGCCGATGGTATTGTTACGTAAACGCTGGGATTTGCTCCGAGTGCACTGCTGTCTGTCTTAAACACCATTCCCCTTTTTCCACTCTTAACGGTGGCTTCAACGAGGTTTTTCTTGTTGTAGACTGTCATTTTGTCGAACACATTCTCCGTGGCAAGCTTCTGAAACTCGGTCCATCCCAATTCTTTCGTTGCCGACGAATCATTGGTTAGGTACAATGCAAAAAGCATCACGAATATCAACCCATACATCCAATACAGGTTAAACCGAAACATTTTAGGCTTATTGTCCTTCGGCATTTTATTAAAATTGTCGCTGTTGTTTTCCATACTTTGAATTCAATGATAATGATACCGGGCTAGTCTATGTTAGGTATCTCTGTGACTTTTGCGTCAGACCAAAGGGTTTCCAAACTATAGAATTCGCGCTGCGCCGGCAAAAAGATATGTACAAGAACCGTACCATAATCCATTCCTATCCATTCGGCTCTTCTTTGGCCGTCGACCGACAGGGGCTTTTCGCCTGCTTTCTTACGTGCAAAATCCAAAACCGAATCGGAGAGGGCTGCCACCTGGGTAGGCGTACTACCTTCGCAGATGACCATATACTGACAAATAGCTCCGGATATCCGGGTTAAGTCCACGGTTACTATATTCTTGCCTTTCTTTTCTTGCAGACCTTCTACAATGGTCTTTACTAATTCGTTTGTTTGATTCATTTACTTTGAATGAATAATTTCGGGAACGCAAATATACGCCTTAATTCATTATCTCAATCCAATCTCCAATAATATATGTATAACTCTTGCGGATAAAAGACAGGGGTTGTTGGGGGCGAAAAGTTCGTTTTGATGATTTTTTCTCGCAAATCACTTGCGGGAATAAAAAACGGCTGTATCTTTGCGCCCGTAATCAATCGCGGCGGGGTGCTGCGAAAGGGACTGTTCAATGGTGTAATGGTAGCACAACAGATTCTGGTCCTGTTTGTCCAGGTTCGAATCCTGGTTGAACAACAAAAGAGGTTTGAGATTTATTTCTTGAGCCTCTTTTTTTTGTATGCTCCATTCGGGGTGAAAAGAAAATAGGCAGCTATCTGTGTGTTATAGACAACTGCCTAAATCATTACGTATTGTGCGTCCTCTCAAATTAGTTTTGTTCTTTCAGTATTACATCGTGTGCACCGCCTTCTACGATGCTGGTTGACGATACCAATGTAATCTTTGCGTTTTGTTGCAGCTCGGGGATAGTGGTAGCGCCACAGCTACACATGGTAGCTTTAATCTTGCCGAGTGTAAGATTAAGGTTGTCTTTCATCTTACCGGCATAGGGGACGTAGCTGTCCACTCCCTCTTCAAACTTGAGCGAAGCAGTGCCGCCCATGTCGTAGCGTTGCCAGTTCTGGGCACGATTGGAACCCTCGCCCCAATATTCTTTTACGAAGTTGTTGCCAATTCTCAGTTTCTTCGTAGGTGATTCGTCGAAGCGGGCAAAGTAGCGTCCCATCATAAGGAAGTCTGCACCCATTGCCAAGGCGAGCACCATATGATAGTCGTGCACCAATCCGCCGTCGCTGCAGACAGGGATATAGATACCGGTCTTTGCCTTATATTCGTCGCGTGCTCTTACCACATCTATGAGGGCTGTAGCTTGACCGCGACCGATACCTTTCTGCTCACGAGTGATACAGATGGAACCACCGCCGATACCAACCTTAACGAAGTCGGCTCCTGCTTCTGCCAAATAGAGGAAGCCTTCTCTGTCGACCACGTTGCCGGCACCAACCTTCACGCTGTCGCCATATTTATCCTTTATCCATTTCAGTGTGTCGGACTGCCATTCGGAATAGCCGTCGGAGGAGTCGATACACAAAACATCCACGCCTGCCTCGACCAAAGCCGGCACGCGTTCTGTGTAGTCGCGTGTGTTGATACCTGCACCAACAAGCAGTTTCTTGTCTGCCCCCGACAACTCGTAGGGGTTCTCGCGATGGCTGTCGTAGTCCTTACGGAATACGAAATAAGCCAAGTGTTGGTCCTTATCGATGATAGGGAGGGTATTGAGTTTATGGTCCCAAATGATTTGATTGGCTTCCTTCAGTGTGATACCAACCTCGCCAACGATTAGTTTGGAGAATGGTGTCATGAAGTCTTTTATCTTTTTCTGAGGGTCGTCTTTCTCTATGCGATAGTCACGGCTGGTAACAAGCCCGAGCAGTTTGCCGTTTGGCGTTCCGTCGTCGGTGATACCTATTGTGGAGTGTTCGGTTTGGTTCACCAAGTTGACCACGTCTGTCAGAGTGTTCTCCGGCGTAAGGTTCGAATCGCTGGTAACAAAACCTGCCTTAAACTTCTTCACCTTCCTGACCATATCTGCCTGGCTGTCGATTGACTGAGAGCCAAAGATGAAGGAAAGTCCCCCGTTGCGTGCCAACTCGATTGCCAGCTTGGGGCCGGAAACCGACTGCATGATAGCAGACACAAACGGGATATTTAATTCGATAGGCGACTTTTCGCCCTCGCGGTGTTTAACGAGAGAAGTCTTCAGTGTTACGTTTGTCGGTACACACTGTTTGGTTGTCAGACCGGGAATAAGAAGATATTCACCGAAAGTACGCGACACATCATTTAAGTAAACTGCCATGAGATTATCTGTTTAATACATGAATTTTCGCACAAAGGTATGGAATTCTCTTCAATTTTCAATTATAGGCTTTCAAGGAAGATGTTTTCTTAGTAATCCTTGTCGGTGAGATAGTCAATCATTCTCAGTATGGCACGGCTGCAGGCGGGGCAGAAGGGCGCATAGTCGTGCATCATGCAGTGCTCCATCGGCCGATAGATACCTTTAGCCACGTAGCCGCCTCCCTCATACACGCCAATCACGTTCTTTTCCTGAGGGAGGGTTGGGATGGGGGTGCCTTTGGGCAGAAGGTCTTTCCACTTGCTGTCGAAATCAACCAAGGTTGTGATATTGGGCTCCCACGGTTCGTATTTGAGGTTGTAGAAGTCTTGGTATGCCACTTCCGAGGTGTAGTATTCGTCTGCCAACCCTGCCAAGCTGTGTCCCAGTTCGTGGACAAAGATATGCTCGGTCTGCTTGTTGTCGGCTGTACCCATGGCATAGAGGTTATACATGCCGCCACCCCCGTAGGTGTCGGTGTTCACCAATATGAAGATGGCATCGCAGGGCACGTTCCATACGGCGTCGCGGATGGACTTCATGTCGCGGGTTGTGAGGTAACGGTCAACGCCAAAGGTGTAGTATCCCGAGTTCAATGCCGTGTTCTTGAAGACGCCCTTGCCCGATACATCCATTCCGCTCTCTTCAGATACGAGCTGCACTGCCCAAATGTTGAAGTCTTCCCGCCTTGTGGTGTAGGGCGGTGTTTGAAACAATGCCTCGGTAAACCTCTTTGCGTCGGCAATGAACTTGTCTTGCTCCCCGGCAGTGTAGCCTTCGGCAAGAAATACCATGTCGACTTTCTCATTCGAATCCCCCTTGTATTGTATCTGTGTCACCGCGTTTTCCTTCAGAGGGCTGCGGTCGATGGCTATGCCGGAGGGGTCGATGTTTGATTTGAGAAGGGAATGAAATTGCATATCAGCCTTGTCGCGTGCCGTAATCTCCACCACTACCGGGGCTTTGGGGAAGGGCACGGCAATGCTGTTGGTCCACGACTGTGTCTCCGTCTTGGCTTCTTCCGTTGTCCGCCACTCTTCGAAGAGGGTGTTGAGGCCGCGTGAATAAATCAGTTCGCCGCTTTGCTTGTCGAATACATTAACGAAGTAGCCTCCGTAGCCAAACTTGTCGATGAGGTTCTTCTTTGGTCCGCCCCACACGGGCTCTTCCCTCAGTTGTTGTATGGCTGCTGCCTGGAACCCTGCGTTGCCGCTGAGGGCAAAGTCTATCCTCAGTGTTTTGTTGGTGAAATACTTGTCGAAGGTGCTTTGAGCCGAGATGCTGAGGCTGCAAAGGCAAAGAATCAGAAGAATGGAAATACGTGTTTTCATATTTTCTTTCGGATACGAATTATATATGTGCACAAAGGTAAGGATTTCCTTCTTTGGGTTGGTAACGGTTGTTTGGCAGACGGCGAAAATCAAGAGTACCGATACTTTTGATGAAAAGTACCGATACTTTTGGGCAAAAGTACCGATACTTTCGTTTTCCGGGGTTCGATGCCGGGAAACCTGATTGGTTAACCAATTTGACGAAATCGGTTAACCAATCTTGGTGGATATATATATGTTTTCGCCAAAAGATATATATGTTTTTGGCAAAAGATATATATGTCGGGCATTCATCGGTGGGGTTGTCCGCCTCCGTTTTGTTGGTTGTTGTAGTTCGACGTATTGATGATTTGCGACATTGTCATCGTGGCAATGTTGGAGCCTCCGCTGACGCTTGTGGCATCTGAGGTGTATCCGCAGAAGTCAGTCTCGCTTGTCACTGCTGCACCATAGGCGAACGTATAGCTACTGCCGGTCTTTATCTCCGGGGAGGAGAAGAGAAGGGTGTAGCCCTGGCGGGAATAGTCCATGGGTACTTTGAATGCCATAAGGTTTTCTCCCTCGCTATCTGCCACGGTGATATACTGCCCGCTACTGATGCTGCTGCCCCCAAGTATGGCCACGGGTTGGGTGGTGCTGTTCTTGGTGGGAGTGGAGGTGGTCCCGCCGATGCCTATCACTGTGCCGCCGGTGATGCTGAAGGTGTTCTCGTCGCAGTCCAATCCCCCTTCGGGTGTTGTTGTGCCGCAGGCAATGACGGTGCCGCCCGAGATGCTGAGCGTGGAGTTAGAGTCGATGCCGTCGTTGTTGGTGCCAAGGGCAAACACTGAGCCGCCGGAGATGGTAAGGGCGCCGGAGGAGTTTATGGCATCGTCGTAGCAGTAAGCCATGACAGTGCCGCCTGAGATGCTCATCGTGCCCTTGCTCTCAATACCCTCGGAGCCTTCGCCACCCGAGCAACGTACCATGATAGTGCCATCGGTGATGGTCATGTTTCCGTCACTCTTGATACCCTTGGGGGATGTGTCGAGTTTGCCGCTGACATATTGCCTGCCGGTGGTTATCACCTTTATGGTACCACCATTGATGATGAGTGTCTGGTCGGTGTTGATGCCTTTGCCGCCGTTGCCCGTACTCTTGCAGAGCAGTGTGCCGGCATTCATGGTGAATGTGCTGTCGCATTTTACGCCTGCTGCCCCACTCACGTCAAGGCCGTCGTCATCCAGCTCGCCCTCGCCGGTGGTGAGGAGAGTGGTGCGCCCGCCGTCAATCACTACTATGCCGTCGCAACTGATACCCTTGGCTGCCGTAGCAGATGCTTCCACGTTAATCACACCACCTTTAATATATATGGCATCGTTGCCCTTGATGGCGTTGCCTGCCGTGGCTTTGATATAGATATTGTTGCCGGGACGGAAGAGTATATAGTCGTCGCTACGGATTCCCGCCTTGCAGTTGGCATATACCTTCAGTGTGCCGTTACCGGAGAAGAGCAGCTTGCCCTCGCTGAAGAGCGTTGCCTTCATATCTTCGTCATCGGTGGCATCAGAATATTTCGTGCCGTCGGTGAGAGTGTTGGTAGTGCCCTCGTTGAGCACTATATATCCGCGTTTCTTGCTTTGGATGTTGAGCGGTGCCCCGTCGGGGTTGGTGATGTCGACGTCGTTGAGGGCAAGAGCAAACTTCTTCTCGCTATATATCTTGAGGAATCCGTCGGAGGTGGCACCGCTGACGGTATACTTCACGTTCTTTGCCGAGGAGTTTACCACCACGTCGGCACCGTTGATATCCACCGTGACGCCCGACACAGTGCCGGAGGTTGTTGCCGTGGTGCCACTGAAGACTATACCTATCTCGTTCGTGAACTTGTTGTTCTCGATGTAGTCCTCATAGTCGGCAGCGTTCTCGTCCGAAGGAATGCTTTCCGATTCCTCAAGCGTAGACTCGTCGAGGGCAATGTCGAAGTCGGTGAGGTCGGTGATGGACGACGGGTAGGTGGTGAGAGAGCCGCCCTGAGTTTCGTTTTCGTTCAAAGAAGAATCGTCTGAACATGCCGTCATCAACGTGGCGGCAGCAATAAGAAAGAATTCAAGTCGTTTCATTGTATGTTACGATTAATATATTGTTTTCCGGCTGCAAGGTTATGCCTTGATGCGTGGAACGGCAAAAATAATCAACGAACGGGCTGTTTTCTTCGACGAAACCCCTCATCTTATGCCCCAAAACGAGGATGCATACCGGCGGATATTCTCGTCCCGGCCCCTGTTTTGTGCAAACCGATTTAATAAGTAAATTTGCCGGACAAATGAGTAACGATAATGAAGTACAATACAGAAGAAAAGAAGATGCTCTTGCCCGAGTATGGGCGTAATATCCAAAACATGGTGGACTATTGTGTTACGATAGCGGACAAGGAAGAACGCACCCGCTGTGCCAATACCATCATCAATATCATGGGAAATATGTTTCCTCATTTGCGTGACGTTAACGATTTCAAGCATATCCTTTGGGACCATCTGGCCATCATGTCGGATTTCAAGCTCGACATCGACTATCCTTGCGAGATAGTGAAGAAAGAGAATCTGTTTACCCGTCCGCCGCGTATCCCGTATGCAAACAACAAGATTCGTTATCGCCATTATGGCAAGACCATAGAACTTATGATTCAGAAGGCAACGGAAATGGAGCCGGGCGAGGAGAAAGACCGCTTGATTCGTATGATTGCCACTCAGATGAAGAAGTCGCTCCTCTCTTGGAACAAGGAGTCGGCAGACGACCGTAAGATATTCAAAGACCTTGATGAACTCTCGGGCGGAAAGATTGTGATTAAAGAAGACGAGATGAAACTTTCGGATTGCCGCGATATCCCGACTCGGAGCAATGTAAGCAAGAAAAACAATTATCGTAAGAACAGATGAGCTCGTTTGTTATAGAAGGAGGGTATAAGCTCTCGGGCGAGATTACGCCGCAGGGAGCCAAGAATGAGGCGTTGGAAGTGCTGTGTGCAGTTCTTCTGACTCCCGAGAAGGTGACGATACATAATATCCCCGATATCTTGGATGTAAACAACCTCATTCAGCTTCTCCGTGATATGAATGTAAAGGTGGAGCATCCGGAAGCCGAGACCTATACTTTCCAAGCCGACGATGTCAACTTGGATTATCTGAACACGGACGACTTTATGCGCAAGTGCAGCTCGCTGCGTGGCTCGGTAATGATTGTTGGTCCGCTCTTGGCGCGTTTCGGCAAGGCAGTGATTCCGAAGCCGGGGGGCGATAAGATTGGCCGCCGTAGGTTGGACACTCACTTTGTAGGCATACAGAAGCTGGGCGCCACCTTTAGCTACGATGCCGGGCGTCAGTTGTATGAGATTGAGGCGAAGCGCCTGAAGGGTACATATATGTTGCTCGACGAAGCATCGGTGACGGGTACAGCCAATATCCTGATGGCTGCCGTATTGGCAGAAGGGAAGACAACCATCTACAACGCTGCCTGCGAGCCTTATCTCCAGCAGCTCTCTTCCATGCTCAACCGTATGGGGGCAAAGATATCGGGCGTAGGCTCCAACCTGCTTACCATCGAAGGCGTTGAGTCGCTCGGCGGAACCACGCATACAATCCTGCCCGACATGATTGAGGTAGGCAGTTTTATCGGTATGGCTGCCATGACGGGGTCTGACATTACGATAAAGAATACCGGATATAATATGTTGGGGATTATCCCCGATGCATTCCGCCGCCTTGGCATCACCGTGGAGCAGAGGGGCGACGATATCCATATCCCTTCGCACGACTCGTATGAGATAGAAACCTTCATCGACGGGTCGATAATGGTCATTGCCGATGCACCTTGGCCGGGACTGACGCCCGACCTCTTGAGTGTCCTTCTGGTTGTGGCAACGCAGTCGGTTGGTAGCGTGTTGATACATCAGAAGATGTTCGAAAGCCGCCTCTTCTTTGTCGACAAGCTGATAGACATGGGGGCGCAGATTATCCTGTGCGACCCGCACCGGGCAACGGTGATAGGTCTTGGGCATCGCTTCAAGCTGCGTGGCGCCAATATGGTGTCGCCGGATATACGTGCCGGTATTGCCCTTCTGATTGCTGCCATGAGTGCCGAAGGGGTCAGCCATATCCACAACATCGACCAGATTGACCGGGGATATCAGAATATAGACAAACGTTTGAACAGCATAGGAGCGCATATAACAAGGCTCTGATTGGGTATGATAAGAAGGGAAGAAGTTTTCAAGATTGGGCAGTTCGCCAAGCCTCATGGGGTGAAAGGGGAGATATCCTTGGTGACGAACTACAAAGACTTGTTCGATTCTGTGGAAGACCCTTATGTTGTCTGCGAGATAGACGGCATATTGGTTCCTTTCTTTATTGAGGAATATCGCGACAAGACCAATACGGTTATGTTGGTGAAGCTCGAGAGGGTGGACAACGATGAGTCGGCCCGCGAGTTCACGGGGCGCGAGGTGTTCTTCCCTTTGAAAGAGGTGGACGACGAAATTCCGACGGACTATATCTCGTGGAGCGACCTCGTTGGATACACCATAGAGGACGAACGGCATAACGAGTTGGGTAAGATTACCGACGTGGACGATACAACCATCAATGTGCTTTTGCAGATTTTCCATAACGGCAAAGAGGTGCTTCTTCCGGCTGCCGAGGAGCTGGTGCTCTCTCTTAATCACAAAAACAAGATATTGCAAGTGTCCGTTCCCGAGGGGTTGCTCAACTTATGATAGGATAGGGAAAATGTATGGAAGGAAAACAGCAAAATCGCAATAAGAAATCGTTTTGGCATCGCATTCGGTTCAAATACAAGTTGTCTTTTCTTGACGAGACAACCTTGGAGGAGGTGTGGTCGCTCCGTTTGTCAAAGTTCTCCGCCTTTACTACACTGATGGTCTTCGCCTGCATGCTTATACTCATCACCTCATTGATTATCATAAAAACGCCTATACGCAACTATCTGCCGGGATATCTGGATGTGGAAGTGAGAAACGAGATTATCGAGAATGCTCTGAGAGCCGATTCCTTGGAGCGGATGATGTCCATTCAGTCGCTCTACTTGGAGAATATTGCCGGTATTCTTTCCGGCACGACAGACCTCGATTCCATTCGCAGGATTGATACTCTGGCACACATAGATGCCGGCTATGAGATACCGCGCAGCAAGAAGGAAGAAGATTTTGTGAAGACCTTTGAAGAAGAAGAGAAGTATAACCTGACGGTGCTGGGCCCGAATCCCACCCCCACCGACGGTGTGTTCTTCTATAAGCCTGTGAACGGCGTGATATCCTCGCACTATAATGCCAAGAACCGTCATTACGGGGTGGACCTTGTGGCAGCGCCGAAGGAAAGCGTGCTTACTACCCTGGAAGGCACGGTGGTGTTCACGGGGTTCGACCCTAACGTGGGGAACGTTATTCAGGTACAACATAAGAACGGATTTCTCTCCGTCTACAAACACAATGAGTTGCTGTTGAAAGAAATTGGCGACCATGTGGCGGCAGGCGAAGCAATCGCTTTGGTTGGAAACACGGGAAAGCTGTCTACCGGTCCGCATCTCCATTTCGAGTTGTGGTATAAAGGTGTGCCGGTTAATCCCGAAGAATACATTGCTTTTTAAATCGATGAAAAGAACGTTAGCTATATTAGGTTCCACCGGCTCGATTGGGACACAGGCTTTGGAGGTGGTCAGCCAGCACAGCGACCTCTTTGAGGTGTATGCCCTCACAGCCAACAATAATGTGGATTTGCTGATTGACCAGGCACGCAAATACATGCCTGAAGTGGTGGTTATTGCCAACGAACAGAAGTATCCCGAGCTGAAAGAGGCCCTTGAAGATTTACCTATAAAGGTGTGGGCAGGCTCGGAAGCCATCTCGCAGGTGGTGCAGTCGGAGCCCATCGACATGGTGTTGACTGCCATGGTAGGCTATTCCGGACTGAAGCCCACCATTGCTGCCATCCGTGCCGGTAAGGCCATCGCTTTGGCAAACAAGGAGACTCTTGTTGTGGCAGGCGAGCTGATTACCTCCTTGGCGGCGGAGCATAAGACGGCAATCCTGCCTGTCGACTCGGAGCACTCTGCCATCTTTCAGTGTTTGGTGGGAGAGTGGGACAACAGGGTGGAGAAAATCCTCCTCACGGCTTCCGGCGGACCGTTTCGCACCAAGACGATGGAGGAGCTCTCGAGTGTTACCAAGGCGCAGGCCCTTAAACACCCGAATTGGAATATGGGTGCGAAGATTACCATCGACTCAGCCTCGATGATGAACAAGGGCTTCGAGATGATTGAGGCCAAGTGGCTGTTTGGCGTAACTCCCGAGCAGATACAGATTGTGGTTCATCCGCAGTCGGTAATCCATTCCATGGTGCAGTTCGAAGACGGGGCAGTGATAGCCCAATTGGGTATTCCGGACATGAAGCTCCCCATAAGCTATGCCTTCTCTTATCCCAAGCGACTAACAAGCAAGGCTCCGCGGCTGGACTTCATGCAGTATTCCGCCTTGACGTTCGAAGAGCCCGACATGAAGCGTTTCCGCAACTTGGCATTCGCCTTCGAGGCCGTGCGTAAGGGAGGAAATATGCCGTGCATACTGAATGCCGCCAACGAGGTGGTTGTGGCTGCCTTCCTTCGCGACGAGATAGGCTTCCTTCAGATGAGCGACGTGATAGAAAAGACAATGGGGAAGGTCAGTTTCGTGGCAACACCTACATACGAAGATTATGTGGCTACCGATGCCGAGGCGCGTCGGGTGGCATCTCAAATGATAAACTAACTAACAAAAAAAGATGGAGACATTTCTAATAAGAGCACTACAACTTATCCTAAGCTTATCGATATTGGTTATTGTGCATGAGTTCGGGCATTTCAT